>BQJH01000222.1 GCA_021604605.1 Hyphococcus sp. | reverse complement strand
TCCGTATCCACCACTTCCTTGACGAGAGACTTCGCCTCGTTCTGGGCATCCTGCAACGCATCAGCGTCGGCCAGTTGCTTTTCAAAAACCGGGATCTCGCCATATTTCAATTCAGAAGCGCGCGCGAGGTCACCCTGACGTTCGGCTTCCGCCAGAAGATGACGGGCCTGATCCAGTTGCTCTTTTATCTTAGTGGCTGACGCGAGGCTGTCTTTTTCTGCACGCCACAACGCCGTCAATTCAGCAGACTTTTGTTCCAGCTCGCTCAGCTCTTTTTCAAGCGAGGTAAGACGGTCTTTAGAAGCTGTATCATCTTCTTTTTTCAACGCTTCGCGTTCAATTTTCATTTGAATGATGCGCCGGTCCAACTCATCAAGCTCTTCCGGTTTGGAATCAACTTCCATACGCAATCGCGAGGCGGCCTCATCAACAAGGTCGATCGCCTTGTCCGGCAAAAACCGGTCCGTGATATAACGATGAGAGAGTGTCGCAGCAGAAACAATCGCCGAGTCAGAAATTCTGACGCCATGGTGTAATTCGTATTTTTCTTTCAGGCCTCGCAGGATCGAGATCGTGTCTTCCACCGTTGGCTCATCAACAAAGACAGATTGAAAACGACGGGCGAGCGCGGCGTCTTTCTCAACATATTTGCGATATTCATCGAGGGTCGTGGCGCCAACACAGTGTAGCTCACCACGAGCGAGCGCAGGCTTCAACAGATTGGACGCATCCATGGCGCCGTCAGATTTCCCGGCGCCAACCAATGTGTGCATCTCGTCAATAAACAAGATGATCTGACCGTCAGCGTCAGTGACTTCCTGCAGGACGGCTTTAAGGCGTTCTTCAAACTCACCGCGATATTTCGCCCCCGCGATCAACGAGCCCATATCAAGCGCGAGGAGACTTTTCTCTTTCAGGCTTTCGGGCACATCGCCATTGATAATGCGCAGCGCCAGGCCCTCCGCGATGGCGGTTTTACCAACGCCGGGCTCACCGATGAGAACCGGGTTATTCTTTGTACGGCGGGAAAGCACCTGCATGGTGCGGCGAATTTCTTCATCGCGCCCAATGACAGGGTCAAGCTTGCCGTCGCGAGCCGCTTCCGTCAGATCACGGGCATAGCGTTTAAGTGCATCATAGGATTGTTCTGCGGAGGCTGAGTCAGCCGTGCGGCCTTTGCGGATGTCGTTGATCGCCTCGTTGAGCTTAACCGCCGTCACGCCCGCTTTTTTCAAAATACCGGATGTCCCCGCGCCCGCCTCTAACGCAAGCGCCATCAACAACCGTTCTGCGGTGACGAATTTGTCCCCAGCTTTCTTGCCAATTTCTTCGGCGCTCGCAAAAACCTTAGCCGTTGGCGGCGCCATATAAATCTGACCATTGCCGCCTTCGACAGCGGGCAGCTTTGAGAGCGCCTCGTCAGTCAGTTGCAGTGCGACGTCAGGCTTACCGCCAGCCGCGCGAATAAGGTTCGCGGCCAAACCCTCCTGATCATCCAGCAGGGCCTTCAATACATGTTCAGGTGTGAATTGTTGATGGTTGTCTCGCAGCGCAATTGTTTGCGCGGCCTGTATTAAACCGCGGGCGCGGTCTGTGTAGTTTTCAAATTGCATTTCGCGACCTCTTCTGAGCGTCCTGTTATCCGGTCCAGCGCCCCTGACGGCGACGCCAATCTTAATCTCTAAATGGGATGATTTCAGTTAATCTCAAGAGCACAAAGCTGAAAAAATTGCCTGAAAATGCGCAAGAAAAAACCGGCGTGAAGAACCCTCCACGCCGGTTTATTAATTTCAATGAAGAAAAGTTTATTCGCTCTTTTCTTCCATTGCGCCGTGATGTTCTTTCATCTTGGCGTGTTTTTCAGCCATCTTTGCCGCCATTGCTGCTTTGGCTTCATCGAGCGACACCATGGTGTCGTCACCCGCATGGGCGGCCCAGCTATCCCATTCTTTTTGCGCTTCAGCCATTTTGTAAGCCATGAATTCATCACCGGAAACATTGCCGTCCGCGTTGGCGTCCACTTCCGCAAATTTTGCCTCCAGCTTGGCTTCCATTTTCGCCATGTGGTCTTCTTTGTTCCCTTCATGGTGGCCGGCCATTGCTGAAACAGCGGCAAAAGCGCTAGCGCCCGCAACAAGTGCAATTGTCAATTTCTTCATGGGAGTACCTCGTCTTCCTGATCATTTTTCCCCGCGAATCAAAGCCCGCGGGCCATAGGCAAAATTACCATGCGGGGCCGTCGCCAAGATTTACGAATTGGTTAATCGCCGTTAAGGTTTGGTAAGGGCGGGTTTAATCAAGCTGTCTGTTTTATCCATGGGGGCTATTTTGAGACTATTACTCTTATTTTTCTTTCTCAGTTGTCTGATGTCGCCTTCGGCAAACGCAAAAAATAATGATCAACTCATAACAGAATGCGCAAACCTACAGGATTGCTTTGCGGCGCTTGAGCCAACTGTTCGCGAGTATAAGGGAACATTTGATCGCAATATCAGCGCTATACGAAGCATCCTTCAATCGAGATTTGGCGATGAAGCCAAATACGCGCTTCTGGAAAGAGCCAGTGGCGAAGATCCAAAATGGAGGAGCTTCGCGTCTGCACTCTTAAGCGAATGGAATGATTGGTTGGAACGCGATGTTCCTCTACTTCGTAAAGCCTTAAAATTTGAACACGGTGGTTGGATAGCGAACGCTCTTGGCGACGTTGGATCACCGGCAGCAATAGAGGCCCTGGTTGAAGACCTGCCTTTAGCTGGGTTTTCAAGCCAAACAGGCTGGGCTTTATTTCATATCGGCCCCGAAGTTCTTGCGTATCTTCTCCCGGCCCTTGAACCGCCAAGCTGGGAAGAAGTTTACAATAGCTCCGGAGATGAAATGTACTCAAAATATGTCGGCTGGCGCGGCGCCACATATTTGATCGCTGAATTTCGCTCGCAGGCAACAATAATCGCTGACGATTGGATAAATGTTGCAACAGATCGACGCGCGGCCCCCATCAAACGTATAGCAGCCCTTAGAGGGCTAGGCGCCATGAAAGGCTACCTAGGTGAAAAATCCCAACTTATTCGACCGATCCGGCAAGACAGTGACCAGACAATTTCCCGGCAAGCATTCGACACTCTTATCTTAACCCATGATATTTCAATAGCTGAAGAATACGCGGCCTCATGCCAACCTACGGGAGATAAATGGGACTCTTATGTTTTCAAATCGCGTAACTGTCTTCAGCAACTGTCAGAGTTCGGTGCAAATGGCCATGTAGCAGGCGAACATATTCGCCGTTTTCTACATTCTGAAAACAAGATGGAACAACTCTACGCAATCGAGGCACTAGGGCTGATTGGATACGCAGAAGCAATCCCACAAATCGAGTCTTTCTTGGCCTCACCTGACTGGCGTCACGTTTACGCTTCCATTCGTGCTCTTGGTCATCTTCGCTCCAGACGTTCTGTCGGAAAAATTGAAGAAGCTGTGAGGAATCATTGGCTATGGGAGCTACAACGTTTCGGCGAAAGAGCGTCAACGATAATGGTAAACCGTCAACCTTTCACGGAAAAGTTTACGAATAATATTTATGTGGCGCTGGCAGGCAGATTCGGGAACTACAACTCGCTCATTGATTTTTCACAAGAATGCGAGTCAGGAATTTGGCTCTATAGGGGCGGAGAAATTACGTTCACCAAGCCTATTTATGCGCCAGAAACAATATTAGAATTTCCGGATGGAAAGATCATTGCCACAGACAATGGAGAATTCGGTGGGAGCTTAGAATGGCACCCAAAACAAGGCGATACAGTAACGCTCGTCGCCGACAATACCTCGTATATTTTTCCTGTATCTAATGGGTATCTGACCATACACGGCATTTCCCACATAGTAACAGATTACGGGTTTGCAGTATTGGTAACACGAAACGAATACGGCGCATGGCACGCAAAGGAAGTAGCCCGTTTTCCAGGTAATTCTCGAATAGTTCAACGTTTAGAGGGTGATCTCTTTGCAGCCAATTTTTACGGTAGAGTGATAACTTTTTCACCAGATGGAATACAGGAGCCAGCGCTTTGCGATTACAGCCCTTGATCACGAACCGAGACTGAGTAACTGCTCCCTAAATCAACCCCGCCAGCGGGCTTGACGGATCAGCATAGCGTTTTTTCGGCATGCGACCGGCGAGATAAGCTTCGCGGCCGGCGATGACGGCGTGCTTCATGGCGCTCGCCATTAAGATCGGATCTTTGGCTTCTGCGATGGCCGTATTCATCAAGACACCGTCGCACCCCAGCTCCATTGCGACGGCGGCATCGGACGCAGTGCCGACACCGGCGTCAACAATAACGGGCACGGATGATTGTTCAACAATGAGACGAATGTTGACCGGGTTCATGACGCCAAGGCCCGAACCAATCAACGAGCCGAGTGGCATGATCGCGCAACAGCCGGCATCTTCCAGTTTGCGCGCATATACCGGGTCATCGGAGCAATAGACCATGACGTCGAAGCCGTCCTTAATGAGAAGCTTTGCGGCGGCGAGCGTTTCTTCCATATCCGGATAAAGCGTCTTCTGGTCGGCCAGCACTTCCAACTTCACCAGATCCCAACCGCCTGCTTCGCGCGCGAGCCGCAACGTGCGGATCGCGTCATCGGCGGTAAAACATCCGGCCGTATTAGGGAGGTAAATATATTTCTCCGGGTCGAGATAATCGACCAACAAGGGCTTGTCTTTATCCGTCAGATTTACTCGGCGCACGGCAACGGTGACCATCTCCGCGCCTGCGGCCTCTGCGGCCTCTGCATTTTGCGCGTAGGTCTCATATTTCCCGGTGCCGATAATCAGGCGGGACGAAAGCGTGCGGCCTGCAACTTTTAAAACATCACTCATGGATCAACCCCCGCCCACGAACTGGACGATCTCAATTTTGTCACCATCGGCCAACGCGGTTTCGCCATAAAGCGACTTCGGGACGATCTCCCGGTTGCGCTCAATGGCGATTTTGCGAGGCTCCAGATCGAGGGTTTTTAAAAGCCCTTCGAGGGTAAGCGCGGCTTCAAGGCGCTTTTCTTCACCGTTAATGGTAATATCC
>BQJH01000221.1 GCA_021604605.1 Hyphococcus sp. | reverse complement strand
CGCCTATGATGATTTGCGCCAGGGCCGAGTCGTTGGGCGGTGCGGACCCTACCCGCCGGGCGAAACCCAAGCCGGGGTTTATATCCTCACCAGCCTCGGCTCACGCGGGCTTGTCACCGCGCCATTGGCGGCGGCTTTCGTCGCCGCAGAAATCGCCGGCGCGCCCTCACCCCTCGATGCCGAAACCGCAGAGGCGCTGCACCCCGCGCGGTTCTTCATCCGCGATATCAAACGGACGAAAACTTTGCCGCTCACCTGAGCCTCACCTTGCAGGGCATTACCCCAATGGGCTAAGTCGGCCTAACCGACAAAAACTATCAAATTGATTAGGATTTCCCATGAAAGAAACGCCCTACGGACCGGTCTATGACAATGTGCTCGAAGGCGTCGGCAAGACCGCCATGGTCAAGACTGCGAACCTCGATACCGGGCCTTGCGAGCTTTATTTAAAGCTTGAGGCGAACAACCCCGGTGGGTCGATTAAAGACCGTATCGGCATTGCCATGATTGATGCGGCCGAGCGTGAAGGGAAACTGAAACCCGGCGGCACGATCATCGAGGCGACAGCGGGCAATACCGGCCTCGCGCTGGCGCTTGTTGCTGCGCAAAAAGGTTACAAGACGATCATCGTTGTGCCCGATAAAATGGCGCAGGAAAAAATCTTCCACCTGAAAGCGCTTGGCGCCGATGTGCGTCTAACGCGTTCCGATGTCGGTAAGGGACACCCGGAATATTATCAGGACATGGCCGAACGGATCGCTGGTGAAACCGGCGCTTTTTACGTCAACCAGTTTAGCAATGACGCCAACCCGAAAGCCCACGAAGAAGGTACGGGGCCGGAAATTCTTGGCCAACTTGATGGCGATGTAGATGCGATTGTCGCCGGCGTCGGCTCGGCCGGGACGGTCACCGGCCTTTCAAACTTCTTTAAAGAGAACTCTCCGAAGACGGAGATTATCCTCGCTGACCCGGAAGGCTCTATCCTCACCGATTACGTCAACACTGGATCAATCCCCAACGAATTGGGCTCATGGCTGGTGGAAGGCATTGGCGAAGACTTTATTCCTGACATTGCGGATTTGTCTTTTGTCAAAAAAGCCTACGCCATCAATGACAAGGAAAGCTTTGAAGCAGCACGCGACCTCCTGAAAAAAGAAGGCGTGCTCGGCGGGTCATCTTCCGGCACGATCCTCGCCGCAGCGCTGAAATATTGTCGCGCGCAAAAAGAAAAAAAACGCGTCGTCGCTTTTGTCTGTGACCGGGGCGACAAATATCTCTCCAAAATGTTCAACGACTATTGGATGTATGATCAGGGTTTTTTAAAGCGCGCCCCCACCGGCGACCTCACTGATCTCATCTCACGGCGCCATTCTGAGCGCGCCACCGTGACCGTCAAGCCCGACGACACGCTGATGCAGGCCTACGGCAAGATGAAGCTCTATGATATTTCGCAACTGCCTGTACTCGATGATGATGGCGCAATATCAGGTCTCCTCGATGAAGAGGATTTGCTGTTCGCTGTCGTCAGAAATCGCGAGAAGTTTCAGGACCCGGTAAAGTCCGCGATGACCTATCGCGTTGAAACCGTTGAGGCGACGCAAGATATGCAGTCCCTTCTACCAATTTTTGCCAAAGGCCACGTTGCGGTTGTCCTGAAAGACGGCCAGTTCGAAGGACTGATTACGCGCACGGACTTGTTGAACTATTTGCGGCTGCAGGTGGCTTAATGGTTCTGGACCGAAGCGTTGCAAAAGATAGTAATGACAAAAAAGTTTTTGATAATATCGAGCATCACGATTGTCACGTTATTAGCGTTGCTAATCGTGTAGGAGAAGAAGGTCCGATTTTCTCATACTCTATTGGGCTACAAACCTCCCTTGGTTGTCCAGAACTCTTAATAATTGGGCTATCAAGCAAATTAGCCCATGCTATGATAAACGGTTACCGAGATGACATAAAAGCGGGTCGGGAATTTATAGCTGGCGAATTTTATTCCGGGTTTTTGGAGGGCTTCGATGTGCTACTGATTGAAGCAAACCAAACAGCAAGAAAGAAATATGCTATTTGGGCGGATTGGTATCATGAACGCAAAGAATTCCCACTCTTTCAGTGTATCTGGCCTACTACATCAGGAGTTTGGCCATGGAGTGCAAATGCAAGTGACGATCTCAAGTCTGACCAACCAATTCTAGGAACTTTACCGAGCCATCTCCAATGAAACTCTACGGCCTTAAAAACTGTGACACCTGCCGCAAGGCGCTAAAGGCGCTGGAAAACTTCGGGCATCAACCGGACTTTCATGATGTGCGCGTCGACGGTGTGACCAAAGCCTATCTCACCAAATGGGCAAAGGCAGCGGGTTGGGAAACGCTATTGAATACCCGCTCGACCACATGGCGTGAACTCTCCGATAAAGACAAAGCCAATGTCGACGAGAAAAAGGCCATCGCTCTGATGGAGGCCAACCCGACCCTCGTGAAGCGCCCGGTCATAGACTGCCCTAAAAATGGCGTCACGGTAGGCTGGACCAAAGACGTTCAGGAAAAATTCTCTTAAAGCCCCCACCCGAAATCAAAGATTTCGACCTCCCCTCAAGGGGGAGGTAAATGACCGCTTGGTGCACTCAAATACTCTAATACTTCGTCCAGAACACCGTTGAGGTTATTATAAATATCGTCATTCCAATAGCGAATGACGGTGAACCCGATCGTCTCCAGCCATTGCGTTCTTGCAGCATCATGTATGGATTGTCCCTCCATGGCGTGCTGAGAACCGTCAAGCTCAATAATCAACTTCTTTTCTAGGCAAATAAAATCAACAACATAACTTCCTAAGGGGTGCTGTCGCCGGAACTTGAAACCATTTAACCTTTTGACCTTTACAGCCCTCCAAAATAGCCGCTCGGCATTAGTTTGGTTTTTACGTAAATGTTTCGCCCGTTCATTCGCCATATGCACAGCCTACTACACAGAAGAGAAAACACACCTCCCCCTTGAGGGGAGGTCGAAAGTCGGACAGCGACTTTCGGGTGGGGAAACCCTTATCCTGCGGGCTGTTCACAATCTTTTGCGGATTTGCCAAATCACAAATGACAGTGGTGTTATTCGTGTGTGAACCCGCTATGTAGGGCAAAACACACGCCCAATTGAGGACACGCCTTGACTGACAACCGTAAAAACCGCCCCGCCTTCGCCACCCGCGCCATTCACGCCGGTCAGCGCCATGACCCGACAACCGGCGCCGTCATGCAGCCGATCTATCAGACATCCACCTACGCGCAGGAAAGCCCTGGCGTACATAAAGGTTTTGTCTATGCCCGCGGCGCCAACCCGACACGGCATGCTTATGAACGTTGCATTGCCGATCTCGAAAACGGATCGCATGGCTTTGCGTTTGCTTCCGGCATGGCGGCCATAGCGACGATGCTGGAGCTTTTCCCGGCGGGCTCAAATGTTATCGCCATGGATGATGTTTACGGCGGAACGTTCCGGTTGTTTGAACGCGTGCGCAAAGATAGCGCCAACATGTCGTTCAATTATATTGATCTGACGAAGCCGGAAAATCTTGAAGCGGCGATCACGCCGGAAACAAAACTTGTCTGGATTGAAACGCCGACGAACCCACTGTTGAAGATTGTTGATATCGAAGCGATCGCCAAGATTGCTCACAAACACGGGCTCATGGTCGGCTGTGACAATACGTTTGCCTCACCTTATTGTCAGCGTCCGCTCGACTTTGGCGCCGACATTGTCATGCATTCGGCGACGAAATATCTTGGCGGCCATTCTGATGTCATCGGCGGGATACTCGTCGTCAATAATCAGGACCTTGGCGAACGCCTCGCTTTTTTACAAAACTCGATTGGCGGCATTCAGGCGCCGTTTGATTCTTTCCTCGCATTGCGCGGTTTAAAAACTCTACCGCTTCGTTTGGAACGCGCGTCACAAAACGCCATGGCGCTGGCTGAATGGCTAGAGGCGCACCCGGCGATCCGTCAGGTGAACTATCCGGGCCTTAAATCACACCCAAGCCATGACGTCGCGAAAAAGCAGATGGACGCTTTTGGCGGGATGATCACGATCTTCCTCAATGGCGGGCTTGATGCGGCGAAAACATTCCTTGAACGGGTTTCGCTTTTTACGCTGGCGGAATCCCTCGGCGGTGTTGAAAGCCTGATCGAACATCCCGGCATCATGACCCATGCTTCCATTCCGCCGGAACGACGCGCGGAACTGGGAGTTGACGACGCGCTGGTGCGTCTGTCTGTCGGCATTGAAGATCTTGAAGACCTTCGCCAGGATCTGGACCAGGCCCTGACCGGGCTTTGACGTCAGAACGTCGGCCTATCCTTAATATCGTTAGATTTCAGTGACATGCCAGCAAAGCTTGTTACAGTGGCGATCTAGCTCCGGGAAAATCACGAGCTTATTGGGCCATTTCTGCGCCCATTTGAGGGGTAACAATGGCTGCTGCAGACACGTCACAAAATCTCGCCGATCAGATTAACAACGCGCTTTCTCCGGTCAGCGATTTTGTTTCATCAATCATTTTTTACTCGGTCGATGTCGCCGGTGTGTCGCTCCCTCTTGTCGTTGTCTGGTTAATGGCCGCCGGCGTCGTGATGACCATCTCCCTGCGGTTCATCAATTTTCGCGGGTTCCGCCACGCGGTTGGCATGGTCGTTAATCCGCACGACCAGGACGGCGCCGATGGAGAGATTTCACATTTTCAGGCCCTGTCCGCCGCCCTCTCCGGCACAATCGGTCTCGGCAATATTGCGTCTGTACCACTCGCGATTGTTATAGGTGGGCCGGGCGCCGTCTTCTGGATGGTGCTTGCCGGTTTCTTCGGCATGGCGACAAAATTCGCTGAATGCGCCATGGCGGTGAAGTATCGCAAAATCCTCCCGGATGGCCGCAGTATCGGCGGGCCGATGTATTACATTGAGGCAGAGTTCAAGCGCCGGGGCTTAAAGACAATCGGTAAAGGCGCCGCGATCTTCTTTGCCCTGATGACTGTTGGCGCATCAATGAGTTTTTTCCAGATCAACCAGACCCACGCGCAATTTGCGAATGTCACCGGC
>BQJH01000220.1 GCA_021604605.1 Hyphococcus sp. | reverse complement strand
TGGCCATCGGGGCTCATTCCTTCTTGTTACTGTAGTCGCGCCGCTAGAAGGCGCGCCAAAACTTGAATTATGGGGTCTTTTTAAAACCGCGCTGTTCTTCCTTGACGTCAGCTTCATCCTCGCCGACGCGTTCAGATAACGTATCGCGTTGCGTCGTCAACTCCTCATCTGAGGCTTGCTCCGCCTCAGCCGCAGCCTGATCTTCCGCAACATCGGCTAAAAGATTGTCCCGCGCGCTTGCGAGTTCTGCAATTTCAGCCTCAATCTCAGTGGTTGGGCGCTTGTCCGGGCGATCATCTTCCCCCGGGGTCTCCGCCAATCGCGGAAACGACGCGGGTTCATTTTGCTTCCGACTGGCCACTTCATCAGCAATCGCCTGGTTCGGGGGCTTTTGATTGGCAATTTCTTCATATTTAATGATGCCAGGCGGCGCGAGGCGCACCAGATCGGCCCTGCTACAGCTGATCGCCAGCAAGCTAAAACCCAAGAAAAACAAACTCTTTAGCATGGATTATTTTACACCCGGCCTTAGACCAGCCTATAATTTTTTAAACCTATACACTTAAAGCCCCAACCGGCCCTATGAAGCAAGCTGACCAACACTCACAGATGGCCAAAAAAGACAAAAACACACCTGCTAGAAACACCAGCGCAAAGAAAACACCTAAAATGGCTGTAAAAGAGAGCAAGGGCAAAAAGCCCTCAAAATCCCCCAAAAATAAGACGAAGGCGACTGGGAAACCGGCAGCTTCAAAGCCAACTGGCCCAGAAGCAGCTGACGCAAAAACCTCAGCCCAAAAACCGGCAGATAAGCCAAATGGGGCTTCCGCCTCTAACGGCGCGGCAGGCAACGATAAGTCGATTTATCAGGACTTCGACACCCTCACCGAATACCTCACGGACATTTCGGGCAAGAGCCAGGAAGTTGTCAGGGAATTCTTCGCGAATAACCCCGGCCTTCGCCAGGCAACCGGTGAGCTTCCCGCAGACCCGCTTAATGTCAGCGAAGCCTTTCAGGAAATGATGAAAGGCCTATCTGCTGATCCAGGCACCATTATGCAGCGGCAATTCAACCTCTATGGCGACTACGCAAAATTGATGGCGACAATGTCACGAAAAATGGCGGGCGAGAGTGTGAAGCCAGCTATTTTGCCTGAAGCCGGTGACAAGCGTTTTGCCCACCCCGCATGGGAAGAAAACCCCATGCTGGATTACATGAAACAATCCTACCTGATTATGTCACGTTGGCTCGAAACGACTGTCGCTCAATTGGAAGGCGTTGACGAGCACGAAAAAGCAAAAGCAGAATTTTATACCAAACAATTCACAAACGCCTTTGCGCCATCCAACTTTCCTGTCTTCAACCCGGAAGTGATTGAGGCCACGATCGCCAGCAAGGGTGAAAACCTGCTAAAAGGTTTGCAGAACCTTCTTGAAGATATTGATCGCGGCCATGGGGAATTATCAATACGTCAGGCCGACCTAGAATATTTCAAGCTTGGCGAAAACATTGCGACAACGCCCGGCAAGGTCGTTTTTCAAAATGATATTTTACAGTTGATCCAGTACGAACCAACGACAGAAAAAGTTGCCAAGACGCCGATGTTGATCATCCCCCCATGGATTAACAAGTACTATATTCTCGACCTTCAACCCAAGAATTCTTTCATTAAATGGCTGGTCGACCAGGGGCGTACTGTATTCGTCGTATCGTGGGTTAATCCGGGGCCGGAATTAAAAGAAAAAACCTTCGAAGACTATATTCATGAAGGCTTATTCGAGGCGCTTGACGCTGTCTCGGCGGCGACCGGCGAAAAGAAAGCAGATACGATCGGCTATTGTATCGGCGGCACGATGTTATCGACTTCGCTCGCCCTAATGGCGAAGAAAGGCGACAAGCGCATTAATTCATCTACCTTTTTCACGGCTCAAGCAGACTTCAGTGAGGCGGGCGATCTTCTTTTGTTTGTTGATGACGAACAACTGGACGCCATTGAAAAGCAGATGGATGCCGCTGGCGGTGTCTTGGAAGGGCGCGCGATGGCGACCACCTTCAACATGCTACGTTCCAACGATCTAATCTGGTCATTTGTGATCGACAATTACATGAAGGGCAAAGACCCGGCCAAGTTTGACCTGTTATTCTGGAATTCTGACGCCACACGCATGCCGAAAAAAGTGCATCTGTTTTATTTGCGTGAGTTTTACCAACATAATCGCCTCGCAAAAGGTGAAATGGTCATCGATGGCGAAACACTCGATATAGGCGCGGTCAACATCCCGATCTTTATGCAAGCAGGTGAGACCGATCACATTGCGCCATCAGGTTCGATATACAAGACCGCGCGTCTTTACGCATCAAAAGACAATGACAATGTTCAGTATATGTTGGCCGGGTCAGGCCACATTGCAGGGGTCGTTAATCATCCGGACAGAAATAAATACCACCATTCTGTTAATACAAGCCTCCCCGATAATCTCGAAGAATGGAAAGCCGGCGCAGAACGGCATTCCGGTTCATGGTGGCCCTACTGGATTAAGTGGCTTGAAAGCGTCAGCAATGGTGAAGTCGATGCACGCATTCCCGGCGACGGCGATCTTGAAATTATTGAGGACGCGCCCGGCAGCTACGTTACGGTGAAGTCTTAGAACTTACTCGGCGGCCAGGGATTGCGATGGGACTTTTTCTTGCTCGGCGGGTTTTTGTCGGAATTCCATAACGCCGTCATCAAGGGCGCCGTGACGTAAGCTCATAAGATCTTTGACGTAATCTTGTGGATGTCGCCACGGCCCATATTCGCCCTGTTTTGGTAAGATGTTCTCGGCACGTTTCACATAGCCAGACGAGAAATCAAGGTATGGTTCGCGCGTCATGTCAGGATCGTGATTACGCGGCGTCGCCTGTGCGTATTCGCGCTTATCCATATAGTTGATGATCCGACAAACATAGTCACTCACAAGATCAGCCCGCAAAGTCCAGGATGCGTTCGTGTATCCAAAAACAGAGGCTAAATTGGGTACGTCACTGTACATCATGCCTTTATAGGTCAGCGTATCCGCGAAATTAATCTGTTTGCCATCGACGGTAACGCTCGCCCCCCCTAAAACTTCAAGGGTCAACCCCGTGGCGGTGATGATGATATCCGCTTTTAAGGTTTCACCAGATTTTAGTTGGATGCCTTCGCTTGTGAATTTTTCAATGTGGTCAGTTACAACCGACGCCTTGCCGGTTTTTATGGCCGCATAGAGGTCATCATCGGGAACGAGGCATATCCGCTGGTCCCAAGGATTATAGCTCGGTGTGAAGTGTTTCTCGACGTTAAACCCTTCAGGCAATCTTTTGCGTGCTTCCCGTATAAGGCTCTGCTTGGCATTTTTTGGAAACGCTCTTGCGGTTTTAAATACGAATTGCTGCAAAGCGATCCGCTGCCAGCGCATGATGTGATAAACAATGCCTGATGGCAGGAAGCGACCTAGAAATTTCGCAAAAGGGCTTTCCGCCGGCATGGAAAACATGAATGTCGGCGAGCGCTGCAACATCGTAATATGCTCAGCTTTCTCGACCATGGACGGGATCAAGGTCACTGCCGTGGCGCCTGATCCGATCACCACGATACGTTTGCGGTCATAATCTAAATTTTCTGGCCAGTGTTGTGGATGAACAATATCGCCGGAAAATTCATCCCTACCGGGAAAGTCAGGCGTGTAGCCTTCCGCATATCGATAATACCCGGAGCACATCCAGAGGAAGTCACAGGTAAAAGTCTTTTTGACGCCATCACAAACTGCCGTCACCGTCCAGCATGCATCCTCAGAAGACCAGCTTAACGCTTCGACCCAGTGGTTAAACCGGATGTTTCTGGTAACGCCATAGTCTTCAGCGGCCTCTTTGACATAAGAGAGAATTGCCGGACCGTCTGCGATCGTTTTCGCCTGCCGCCACGGCCGGAAGCGATAGCCGAGCGTGTACATATCACTGTCTGAGCGAATACCGGGATACCGGAACAAATCCCATGTCCCGCCGATATCGCCCCTGCCCTCAAGGATCGCATAAGATTTCTTCGGACAACGCTTTTGCAGATGATAGGCGGCGCCAATGCCGGACAGCCCCGCGCCGACGATCAAAACATCGAAATGCTCAATCCCGTCATCACCTTTATTTTCCTTTATCGGCGCCACACAAGAAAACTCCACAGTTTACTTTTTCTAGACCATGGTGCGATGCGTGTCTATTTAGGGCGGCACATGCACAGTCTTGTGTTTATTTGCCACTATTTACTGTTGAGGCGCACGCCCCGTCCTATGGTTAATGTTTCATTAACCAATTCGAATCACCATTTCATAAAACAAAATTGACCGGGGCGGGCAATGAGTAAACTGGATGTGACGACGCATGATTTGTTGCAGCGTTTGGGACCGACGTCTCACTTGCGCAGCACAAGGGCCGATCTGCTTTTCAGGCGCTTGAGGTTTGACACTCAAGATCAAATTGCGGAAGCGCTGATGCGTGCGCCTAGCCATATCGACACTTCCGCCATTGAGCAGGAAGAAGAAGAACCACAAAAGCCGAAGAAACGTCTATTGCGCCGCAAAGCAATCACAAAAGATTAAGCGGCAAGCGCAACGCCTTTTTCTTGCAGGAATGGGCGAAGCTCACCCTTTTCAAACATTTCGCGAATGATGTCACAACCGCCAACAAACTCACCTTTGACATAGAGCTGTGGGATTGTCGGCCAATCTGAAAACTCTTTGATCCCTTGACGAAGGTCATCAGAGTCGAGAACATTCTCTGAACTAAACTCCACACCAAGGTGGTCAAGGATTTGAACGACCATCGAAGAAAACCCGCATTGCGGGAATTGTGGTGTCCCCTTCATGAACAGCACAACCGGATTAGTGTCGATCGTGGATTGGATGGCTGTGTGGGTTGGGTTGGCGCTCATTGACGGGATACTCCTGTTGCAGGTCCTAGCTAGGCGCCCCTCTGCGTATCGTCAAGGGGGCGGCGAAGGGAAGATAGGAAAGGTTTCACTCAGTATCACGCAGCTCTGCCGCAAGAAGTCTAAGCCCCTTTTCCAGGCTTG
>BQJH01000219.1 GCA_021604605.1 Hyphococcus sp. | reverse complement strand
GGCGCTCTGCGGAACTGATGCCGAATGGCGGCGCGATGATTACCCTCACTTATCTCGGTTCAGAGCGGATTGTCCCTAACTACAACGTCATGGGTGTTGCCAAAGCCGCCCTTGAAGCATCCATGCGTTATACGGCCCGCGATCTTGGCCCTAAAGGTATTCGCGTCAATGCGATTTCGGCCGGGCCGATGAAAACACTGGCCATGGCGGGCATCACTGGCGGGCGCCAATTGATGTCAACTGGTAAGGATTGGTCGCTCCTGAAAGAAGATACCACCATGGAAGGCGTTTCCGGCGCCGCGCTCTATCTCCTTTCCGACATTGGCAAGTCTTGCGCCGGCGAGACACTGCATGTGGACGCTGGCTTCCATGTGGTGGCTGTGCCTGACATGGTCACGGACTAAGCGTTACGATTGCCGGTGGTCACCCATGGGCGAGGCGCAAGACATCATCAAAAAGCTTGAGCTGGCGCCGCACCCGGAGGGCGGCTGGTATCGTGAGACATGGCGCGCAGATAGCGCGGATGGTGAACGCGCCGCCGGGACAGCGATTTACTATCTCCTTGAAAAGGGCCAGCGGTCTCATTGGCATCGGGTCGATGCAGCGGAGATATGGCATTTTTATGCAGGCGCCCCGTTAGAGCTTTCGTTGTCGCAAGATGGTGTTGCATCCAGCGCGCAAAAACTCGGCAATGACTTCGCCCAAGGTGAGGCGCCGCAAATCATAGTCCCGCCTAACTGTTGGCAGGCGGCGCAAAGCCTGGGTGATTGGACGCTGGTTGGTTGTACCGTCTCGCCCGGCTTTGAGTTTGAGAATTTTGAAATGGCGGATGCGGATTGGGCGCCGAGGAATCAATAACCCTCGTAGTAGGGATGCCATTCACTTTAAATTTTACGGAGTACGACCGCGAGCCCGCTTTGATCTTTCTCTAGGAGAGGCATTTCTTCTCTTGCGGAGACTTAGGGGGTCTAGGCATTATTCCGCCGCAGACACCAGCTTTGGCTTCGCGAGTTGCTGGGAAATCCGTTCTGCTAGTCGCTTCGCCACTTCCTGTTTAGGCATTTCTGGCCAGGCCTCATCGCCTTTTTCAGTGATTAGAATAACCGAGTTGCGATCCCCGCCCATGGCGCTGTGGGCGCCGGGGGAAACGTCATTGGCGACAATCCAGTCGCATCCTTTTCGTTTTCGTTTAACGTCTGCATAGCAAAGAACATCATCAGTTTCCGCGGCAAAACCGACGACGAGCGGCGGGCGTCCAGCTTTCATTTGAGAGATGGTTTTTAAAATATCCGGGTTTTCTGTGACCTGAATATTGGTCAGGCCGCCGCGCTCTTTTTTGATTTTATGATCGGTCTCGGTTGCTGGGCGGTAGTCGGCAACTGCGGCGCAGCAGATGGCGCAATCGGCGGGCAAGGCTTTTTCAGTCGCGACCATCATCTCTCGTGCGGTTTGCACACGGATTAACTCAACGCCCTTGGGTGGCGTGATATTTGTTGGCCCGGTTATCAACACGACATCAGCGCCCAAGTTTCTAAGCGCCGCCGCGATGGCATAGCCCTGTTTGCCGGAAGATCGATTGGCGATGTAGCGTACAGGGTCAAGCGGTTCGTGGGTCGGGCCTGCGGTCAGGACGATGCGTTTTCCCGTAAGTGGTCCATTGGAAGCTTTGGCAAAATAGGCCTCCACTGCATCGGCTATATCGATTGCTTCAGCCATGCGCCCCGGGCCGAACTCACCGCAGGCCATGTCACCTTCATCCGGTCCGACAAAAAGCGCGCCGTCAGATTTTAGTGTGGCGAGATTGCGTTGTGTTGCGGCGTGCTCCCACATCCGCACATTCATCGCGGGCGCATACAGCACGGGCTTGTCCGTGGCGAGGAGGGTGGTCGATGCAAGATCGTTGGCGAGGCCGTTTGCGGCTTTTGCCATCAGGCCTGCCGTGGCGGGCGCTACAACCAACAAATCCGCCGAGCGCGATAACTCTATATGACCCATTTCTGCTTCATCAGTCAGGTCGAATAAATCCGTGTAGCACTTTTCACCGGTCAGGCTTGAAACCGATAAAGGCGTGACAAATTCCGTCCCGGCTTTGGTCAGGATCGCGCGTGACTTGACGCCGCGCCGCGCCAGTTCCCGGATTAGCTCAAGGCTCTTATAGGCGGCAATGCCGCCGCCAATAATCAATAAGATGGAGTTATCTGTCATGGGCGTAAAATAAACACCCAATCGATCAATGTCACCTATGCGATTTGTTCTACCCGTGCGCCCTGGCACATGGGGTAGCTTGCCAGAAACGGCGCAATCGCCGCCTTCATCGCCTCGAATGAAGGCCCGTAACAATAAATGGCGCTCTCAGAGGAGCCGTGCCAGTAGCCTCTATACTGTCCGGCATCGCCCAAAAGTGTCGAAAAGTTATCGGTGACCTCGTCGAAGTCACATTGCTCGTAGACCTCATCAGGCAGATCGCTACCATTCAGGAAGACGCCAATACCTTCAAACTTACCGAACGGAATTTCACGATTGTCGCTGTCGAGGATAAGCTTCGAGCCTTTTGGCGCGCCCAAATCCTCAAGACGGCTGATGACGGCTTGCAGGGTTTCATCACTGACTTCTTCAACGCGAATTTCCAGATCACAAAATTCGATACCTGCTGGCTCATCCGCCAGCTGTGTGCCGCCGCCAGTAACGGCGCCAAGGTTTTCTTTCTTTAAAATTTCTTCCAGTGGGTCTTCATAATGGTCACCACGTTCAATCGGCTGGACGCGGGCATTGAGACGGGCTGTTAGAAATTCACCCTGTGGTTCTGCCTGCGGCTCAGTTTTTTTCTTGCCGCCAAAATTGATCCCAAACATATTGTTTCTCCGCGTTGCCATGGCCGCCAAACCGTATGGCTGGAAGGCAAAGAAAGAGTGGCCAGAGCGGTTGGGTTTTTATCAAAATGCGACGCTAAGAGCGAGGCCGAGCGCGGTGAGGGCTACCAGCCATATCAATATATTGCTGTTTTTTTGCGGCTGCTGAGGAGGCGCCATGACGCGATGGTGGGCGATTTCTTCGGCCGCCTTGCCGATTTCTTCCACATAACCGGGCAGGCGCGGCGCAATCTCCAGCGCCTTGCGTGTGGCGTCACGAAGCTTTTCTGCTTGAGCCCCAGGGCCGATCGCGTTGTTGATATAATCACGGACAGTCGGCGTTGCCGCCTTCCACATATCGATTTCCGGGTCGAGCAGTCGCGCGACGCCCTCCACCGTCACCATGGTGCGTTGAAGCAGCACAAGCTCCGGGCGCAAATGCATGTCAAAGAGATCGGTGACATCGAACAATTGTTGCAACACACGAGACATGTCGACTTGCGCCGCGTTGCGTCCTTGCAAGGGTTCACCAACGGCGCGTAGCGCTTGGGCAAATGCTTCTCGCGAGTGCTTGTTGGAAATGTATCCGGCTTCAAAATGAACATCGGCCGTGCGTTTATAATCGCGGGTGATAAAGCCATAGATGATTTCAGCAAATGTCTGGCGCGCCTGCTTGTCGAGGCGGCCCATGATGCCAAAATCGATCAGGGCAAGACGTCCTTCCTGATCGATTATCATATTGCCCTGATGCATATCCGCATGGAAAAATCCGGTGTGCAGGGCCTGCTTTAAAAAGACCGCGATTACGCGGGAGGCCAGCAATTTCCTGTCGATGCCGCGTGCATCAAGATTTTTGAGGTCGCTAATGGGCGAGCCTTCGATCCATTCGATGGTGAGGACCCGCCGCGCTGTCAGCGGCCAGATGACATCGGGAATGCGCAAACCCGGCTCATTTTTCAGGTTTTCAGCGAGCTCAGAAGCGGCGCCGGCCTCAAGGCGCAAATCAAGTTCGATCGCAGCGGAGGCTTTCAAGGTTTCGATAAATTTTACTGGCTCCATCCGGCGCGCAGTTTTTGAGGCCGCCTCGATATGGCGGGCAGCCCGACCGAATGCGCGAAACTCCTGACCGGCTTTGCGCTCAATATCAGGGCGTAAAATTTTGACGGCGACATCGCGGCCGTCTTTTAGCTTTGCTTTATGGGCTTGCGCGATAGAGGCAGCGGCAATTGGTGTCGAAAACTCCGTAAAGAGATCATCGACCGGCTGTCCTAATCCGGTTTTGATTTCGCGTTTGGCGAGCTCCTGATCAAAAGGCGGCATTTTATCTTGCAGCCGACCAAGATCGTCAGCCAATTCAAAGCCGATAATGTCCGGGCGTGTCGCCATGAACTGGCCAAGCTTTACATAAGCAGGCCCCAGTTTTTCAAAAGCTGAGGCGAGCCGCTCTCCGGGGCGTTTATCTTTTGTGCGTGCGCCAATTCTTGTCAGCGCGCCGAATGCTTTTATGGGGGCGGGTGCTAAATGTGCATATTCTCTCGGAACCAGCGCGTCATGGCGGGTCAAGGTCCACCCAGCGCGGAGGAGACGGGCATAATCAGAAAGAGCGGAAAACATCAAAAGCCGCCTAAATCCGCCACGCCATATGCAGCGCCGCCACGCCGCCCGTCAGATTTTCATAAGTGACGCGTGAAAACCCCGCATGCCTGATCCGGGTTGCGAAAGCTTCCTGCCCCGGGAATTTGCGGATTGATTCAACGAGATACTGGTAAGAGGCCCTGTCATTGGCGACCTTTTCGCCGAGCCATGGGATCGCGTTGAAGGAATAAGCATCGTAGATTATTTGTAAACCTTCCGTAATCGGATGAGAAAATTCCAGGCACATAAATCGCCCGCCGGGACGCAATACTCTGTAGGCGTCGTTAAGGGCGGCACCCATGTCCGTCATGTTGCGAATGCCAAAAGCGATTGTGTAAGCATCTGCGGATTGATCTGGCAGCGGTAATTTTTCAGCATCACCGCATACTCTGGTGAGCTGTTTGCCCAGCGTTCGCGCAATCTTTCTATCGGCGCCAGCGCGCAACATTTCATGATTGATGTCACAGACAATTGCCTTTGCCGGGTTGGTTTGTCCGCCTGCGCGATTATTGGCGCGGTTTAAAAATCCGATCGCCACATCGCCTGTGCCGCCCGCGACATCGAGCAAGGTTTGACCCGGTTGCGGCGCCAGCCGGTCAAGCAGGACGCCCTTCCAGAGACG
>BQJH01000218.1 GCA_021604605.1 Hyphococcus sp. | reverse complement strand
AAAGTTTATATGGGCGCGTCCTATATCGAATGGATATGCGCATGTCTATGCGGCGGCTTAGTCAGCAACACGCTTTTTTCAGCTCTTTGGCTTATCTGTTTACTGGCCTTCTGTTTCAGAAATCGTCTTGACCAGATCAAGGACCCGCTTGCGCACTTTAGGGTCTTCAATTGATGAAAAATGACGGCATAACTGTACGCCTTCCGGTGTTTTCACGAAATCCATGAAAGCCGCTCCGTCATCAGCCAGGCCGCTGGCGCTGGCGTTTTTCGCCCCGCCAAAATCATCGTAAAAGAACTGCACCGGCACTTCGAGAAGTTCCGCCAGATGCATCAAACGGCTGGCGCCAATACGATTGACCCCTTTTTCGTATTTTTGAACCTGTTGAAAAGTCAGCCCAAGCGCTTTGCCGAGTTTTTCCTGGCTCATGGACAAAATCATCCGGCGCAATCGCACCCGAGAGCCGACATGCACATCGATTGGATCAGGACCGTTGAGGTTTTTCCTCGTCCTTGTTGAGGAAGAAGCCTTTGACTTTTCCTTACCTGCTTTGGCCATGATACCGCCCTTCGCGCAGGCCATTCTGGCTACGCTGATACAACTTAACGTTCTATAGAAGATTTTTTAGATCGCGCAAAGGTTACGGCGCAGTGGTAAACTCTAGCGTTTATTTCCTTCTGGAAATAACCCAGCCCAACAAAACAAACACCATCACAGCATAAACCCAGTCTCCGAGGCGCTCGTAAAGCGTGGGCGGGAGGGGGGCTGGGAGAGCGCTTTCAATCTTCCCGCTTTCATAAAGCGGTACACGTTGCAAAATACGCCCCTTCGCATCGACCATGGCTGATATGCCGGTATTAGCAGAGCGCGCCATAGGCAATCCGGTTTCAATGGACCGCAACCGCGCCTGATCGAGATGTTGGCGCGGACCTGATGTGTCCCCAAACCAGGCGTCGTTGGTCACGGTTAAAAGCCATTCAGGGCGCTCGCCTTTTGGATAGAGGGCGCCAGGGAAAATCACCTCGTAACAAATCAAGGGGGCAAAAGACGGCCCGCCAGCATTCATCACGCGCGGGCCCGGACCAGCAGCAAATCCGCTATCTCCATAGGGGGCGAGTTGCGCCAGCCCCACAGCATTCAAAAGACCATAAAACGGGAGATACTCCCCAAACGGGACCAGATGATGCTTGTCATAGGCGCCAACCGCACGACGACCTTTCGGGGTTTGCGCAAAAGTCTGGATCGAATTGTAGTATCGTAGAACCCCGTCATCACCGGTGGCCCTGCGCACGGCGCCGGCAATTAGAATCGCATTTTCCGGCAATTCCTCGGACAACAGACCAAGCGCCGTTTCGGCTTCATTTAACAGCGGGGCGCCATTTTCCGGCCAGATCACAAATACGCGCCCATCCTTGGGCGCGGCGCCTTTTGACAGCTCCAATTGCCGATGGAAATTTCGCCCCCAATAGTCCGGGTCGATCTTTTCTCGTTGAGGAATATTCGGCTGCACGATGCGTACAAAATGCTTGCCATCAGGCGCAGGGTCAGGCGCCGCAAGACGGGCCGCACCAAGCGCAAATAACAGCGCTGTACCGCCCAACATCACAGCAACGCCCATAAGGCGTTGTCGCGGGCCTAAAGGCCGCCCAGCAATATCAGATAAGCCCGCCGCCGGGGCAGACGCCAGCAACACGGTGATGAGACTTAATCCGTACACCCCGTACCAGGCAGCCGTTTGCGCGCCAATAGCCGAGCCGGCCAACGCTTGCCCCGTAAGGTTCCAGGGCAGGCCCGTTAAAATATGCCCGCGTAAATATTCGAAAACCGACCACACTGCCGCAAAGAGAACAATTCGGGCCCACCCATCGCGCCAGAACCGAACCGACAACAATGCCGCGGCCCCCGTAAACAGCGCCAGAAAGGCCGGCATCCCCGTCACCGCAAACGGCGCCATCCACGCAAATTGATCGGCCTGAACAAAAAACGAAAACGCCATCCAGTAAATCCCGGCGAGAAAATACCCGAAACCGAAAAGCCAACCGATGAAAAAAGCACTGCGCAGCGGACGTGCGGATGCGGCGCTCTTGTCAAGCAAGACGATCAAAACCGAAAAACCAACCACCAGCAACGGCAACGCATAGACCGGCGCGAGCGCGAGCGCTGCAGCAATACCTGCGAAAAATGCAGCGAGCCACCGTCGCCAGCCTTGAAGAGTGCGGATAAAATCCGCAGCGCTCCCCAAAGCTGCGGCAGATTTTGTAATTGCTTTTTTGAGCAGCGCTTGTTGTTCCGTCATAGCAAGCGCATGGCTTATTCCGCCGCCTCACCAGTACGGGCGACGATAGCAGGCGGCGTTTTGCCAGACGCCGGGCGGATGCGCAGACGGCGCACTTTGCGGGCGTCAGCTTCAATCACTTCGACGTCTAGTCCATGGCCGGAACTGATAACCTCTCCGCGTTGCGGCACCCGGCCCGCGAGCGAGACAACATAACCGCCAACCGTATCAATCTCTTCGTCTTCTGCATGAAGATTAACGCCCGTCTCTTCGGTAAACTCTTCCAGCTCTACACGAGCATCAACGTCCCACCCATTATTGGCGTTCGTCACGATCACCGGTGTGTCATCTGCGTCATGTTCGTCATTGATGTCGCCAACAATTTCCTCGACCAGGTCTTCAATCGTAACAAGGCCGTCGGTGCCGCCATACTCGTCGATAACAAGCGCCATGTGAATGCGCGTCGCCTGCATTCTCAACAGCAGGTCTGTGATCAACATAGAGGGCGGCGCGTATAAAATCTCCCGGCGCAAACGTTTTAGAACCGGATCCTCGTCACTCGCTTTTGGAACGCCGTCTGCAATCAGGCCGACCACATCCTTGATATGGACCATGCCGACCGGGTCATCGAGGTCGCCGCGATAAACCGGCATACGAGAATGGCCCGCCTCGGCGAAAAGTTGTATCAACGCATCAAGTGGTGTTTCCACATCCACCGCAGCAATATCAGCACGCGGCGCCATCACATCGACAACACGTTTTTCATCAAACGCCACAACACGCTCGATCATCTCCCGGCGAGACGCCGACATATTTTCAATTGCCTGTGTATCGCCATTATCAATAGCTTCAGCAAGATCCTGATCGTTGGATGATAAGCCAATCATAGAGCGCAAACGCCCCATCAGACTGTCACTGTTATCGTCGACAGGAGCCTGGTTGTCTCCGTCGCCTTCAGTGCTAGTGGCAGTGCTGGCGATATCGCCAGCGGTCGGCTCTTCATGGGCCATCAGTTCGCTTCCGCAATTTGGTCTTCATTCAGCGCATATGGGTTCGACACGCCCAGACTTTCAAGGATTTCCACCTCTCGCGCTTCCATCTTTTCCGCTTCATCGTCGTTCTGGTGATCATAGCCAATCAAATGCAGCATACCATGAATAATGAGATGCGCGGCATGATCTTCGAGTGAAATTTTACGATCCATTGCCTCACGCAAACATGTTTCCCGCGCCAACGCGATGTCCCCGATGAAATCACTTTCATCATCGCAGGGAAAGGACAGTACATTGGTCGGTTTTTGCTGGGCGCGAAATGATGCATTGAGCTTTTCTATGGCCGTATCGCTGGTCAGCAGGAGAGCGATCTCGCCCTGAAGGTCAGGCTCAAATTTTATCGCCATATCAGCGCACTTTTGCGCCAATCGCTCTGTGTCCGGCACCGCCTCGCGCCACCCTTCATCCTCAATAACAAGTTCGATCATGGCCGTTTTCGATGCTGGTCGCGGGCGTCATAGGCGTTGATAATTTTAGCGACCATCGGATGGCGCACCACATCACTCGCCGTAAAGCGCGCTTCGGCGATGCCTTCAACACCGCCTAAAACGCCCAACGCATCAGCCAGGCCCGATTGTTGGCCACCCGGCAAATCCGTTTGCGAAGGATCGCCTGTGATCGCCATATGCGCGCCTTCGCCAAGACGGGTTAAAAACATTTTCATCTGTTCCGGCGTGGCGTTTTGCGCCTCATCAAGAATAACCGCCGCCCGCGCTAGCGTACGCCCCCGCATAAAGGCAATCGGCGCGATCTCAATATCGCCCGCCGCGATCCGGCGCTCCACATAATCTGTGTGCATCATATCGTGAAGCGCATCATAGAGCGGGCGCAAAAAGGGATCGACCTTTTCCTTCATGTCGCCTGGCAAAAACCCGATGCGCTCACCCGCCTCCAGCGCCGGTCGTGACAGGATGATCCGCTCGACGGTCCCGTTCAGCAGCAGGCTCACGGCATGAGCGACCGCAAGGTAGGTTTTACCCGTACCGGCAGGGCCAACGCCGAAAGTCAGATCATGGCTTGCCAGCTTTTGTAAATAATCCGCCTGGTTAGGCGTTCGGGCAGAGATCAGACGGCGCGGCGTTTTAATCGAGGGCGCCGGCGCACTGACCACTGTATCGGGTTTTGCGTTCAACTTAACAGCCGCCCTCACATCGCCAGGGCCAACCGCTTCCCCTCTTTGCAGGCGCGCATAAAGCCGGTTCAACGCCCGCACCGCATCATTGCGGGCGCCGGCTTCGCCGCTGATCGCAAATCGATTGCCGCGCGGATCAATCCGCACGTCGAGGGCGTCTTCTAAAATAGCGAGATGCGCGTCATGCTGGCCGGATAGCTCCACCACCAGGCGGTTGTCGTCAAAATCAATGTGATCAACCTGATCTGCGATATTTTGTTCGCTCAAGCGGCGGCCTCGTCTTTCGTCGTCAAAACGCCCGCCAATGCATTCGGGGTAACATCCTCAATTCGCACGGGCGCGATGGATCCTAGCATGGATTCTGGCGCCGCAAGATGAACGCTTTGCAAATATGGTGATCGGCCGATGAGCTGGCCCTCATGGCGGCCAGTTTTTTCCAGCAAAACCGGCAGAATCTTGCCGATCTGAGCCTTGTTAAACTCGGTTCGCTGGGCCTCCAAAACCTTCTGCAGGCGCGCCAGACGCTCATCTTTTTCGGATTCCGCCACTTGCTTGGGCATGGCCGCCCCCGGTGTGCCCGGTCGACGAGAATATTTGAACGAATAGGCTGACGCGTAGCCAACCTCCTCGACCAAGGCCAATGTCGCTTTAAAATCCTCGGCCGTTTCGCCAGGGAAACCAACGATGAAGTCGCCGGAAAGGGCAATATCGGGCCGGGCTTTAC
>BQJH01000217.1 GCA_021604605.1 Hyphococcus sp. | reverse complement strand
CTCAACGCCCGGCGACAAGCAGAATATTGCAATCAATTGCTATCTTCTCGCGGCTGAAACACGGCGAAACTGTGTTGTGTAATCACGAAATGTTTTACTGCATTGCGGCGTGGCTCCCAACCCATTGATTTTGCTTAGTTTCGGCGCCCCCACGACTGAAATACTCGCTCCGCAACAATACGCTCACCGCGTCGTTCAGGCCTTCACCAGCACAGCATCAATGATGTTAGTTAAATATTCCCGCAGCAGGGGAATTTTGGAGATCAGCGGTAAATTACCGGAGGCTCTGTAACGGATGGTTTCAACTTTGAGCCCTGCCCGATCAACCAGATCGTGAAATCTGGCAATCGTCATGCCGTTAAGGTCGGGTTCGTATGAAGTCGCATT
This sequence comes from Hyphococcus sp., assembly GCA_021604605.1. Lineage (GTDB taxonomy): Bacteria > Pseudomonadota > Alphaproteobacteria > Caulobacterales > Parvularculaceae > Hyphococcus. The sequence goes on along the minus strand of BQJH01000217.1, from coordinate 4,824 downwards.
ATCATCCCGATACAAACGCCGTATGCGGAAGACCGATTTTTCAGGAAACAACAAGTTGATCCAAGGCGCTGATGTAAAAAAGTGCATGTGATGTCCGTAGGGCGCTTTCCACAAAGGACCAAAGGTCAGGTAAATTTTTCCTCTAGGTGAAAGCGCTGCAGCCATTTCATTTATGTTCTCTTCCGGCCGAACGAAATGCTCCATTGCGTTCAATGAAACAATAACATCGAAGGCGCCGCTTATTTTTTCGGCGAATGAAACATTGGACGCGCGCATTTCCGCTGCCAGTTTTGCAGCGTGGTCCCGGCGGTTCTGCTCAATCTCTACGCCGAGTACTTTTGCCGCCCCCAATTGAGACATTGCAACCGATTGAAATCCATCGCCACACCCATAATCCAGCACTGCCTTACCGCGAATGGCGTCCTCGAATTTTGGAAAAGCCTCGTGGAACGGGTCAAGCGCAGACCCAACCGTCCACTGATCCGTGGCCAATTCATAGTTTGATGTTTTATCAACATCATCAGGGTGCTTTGACCAGAACAGAAGAAGCTGTTCTGTCAACGACAGAGGGCCTAGCAGATCTTTAGCAATATCGTATTTCGAACGCCTGGCTTGGCTCACAGAAGCATCGCCGCTGGCTCTTCAATGAAAGTTTTGAACGCATTGAGGAATTGAGCGCCGACGGCGCCGTCGACAACCCGATGATCACAAGTCAAAGTTACCGTCATCACCGTCGCGATTTCCATCTTGCCGTCTTTGACGACAACGCGCTGTTCGCCCGCCCCGACGGACATGATCGCCCCATGAGGCTGGTTCACGATCGAGGCGAAAGACGTAATCCCGAACATGCCGAGATTGGAAACGGAGAATGTGCCGCCCTGATATTCTTCCGGCTTCAGTTTGCGGGATTTTGCCCGCGCAGCCATGTCTTTGACTTCAGCGGAAATTGTCTTGAGGCCTTTTTCTTCCGCCTTCCAGACAATTGGCGTGATCAATCCGCCGTCAATCGCTACTGCAACGCCGATGTCAGCATGTTTATGCAACAAGATCGCTTCATCCGTGAATGTAGCGTTTGCTTGCGGCACTGCCTTCAGCGCCATGGCCGAGGCTTTCAATATGAAATCGTTCACTGAAAGTTTGAAGGCGCCGTCACCGTCCTTTGGCGAAGTAGCGTTCATCCGCGAGCGCGCCGCCAGAAGGTTATCCAACTGAATGTCCATATTCAGTGGGAAGTGTGGGACTTCCTGATTGAAGCTTTGAGTTAAGCGCTTGGCGATGACCTTGCGCATGCCGTCGAGTTTCACCGCTTCGTAACTATCCGGTGGATAGAGACGCGCATCAACAGAAGCAGGAGCAATTTGCGCTTGTGGCGCTGCAGCTTTGCCCGCGCCGTCTTTCAGCGCCTTTTCTACATCGCGTTTGACCACACGACCGCGCGGGCCCGATCCTATTAAAGTCGAGAGATCGAGTTTTTCCTGTTCGGCAATCCGCTTTGCCAGTGGTGACGCCAGAATGCGGCCATTGGCGTTTGCCGGAGAAGGCGCTGACGCAGCGCTGGCCGCAGGAGCCGCCGTTCCGGTTGATTTTTCTGCTGGCGCCGCTTCTTCTTTTGGGGCGTCGCTTTTTGCTGTCCCGCCGCCACCGCTGGTGTCCAGGCTGGCAAGGTCAATGTCGTCTGCGCTCTCGCCATCTTCAAGCAAGACCGCAATCGGCACATTGACCTTTACGCCTTCCGTCCCTTCGGCAACAAATATTTTGCCAACTTTGCCCTCATCAACCGCCTCAACTTCCATCGTCGCCTTATCGGTTTCGATTTCCGCAATGACATCACCAGACGATACGCTATCGCCTTCTTTGACATTCCATTTGGCGAGCGTGCCCTCTTCCATGGTCGGCGACAGAGCAGGCATTAAGATTGGCGTTGGCATAAATTAATCCGTCTTAGTGAGGCCCAAAATCAGCAGCAGACAATTCCGGGTGTGTAAATCGTGTTGGCGTCCATTTCTTATAACGCCGGGCAATGCGTTCGTCAGTGGTTTCTTCGCCATATTCCATCGGCACCTCCTCGATATCGAGAAACGCCTCAATGCGCAAACCAGCGACGTTGATCGTCGAAACGATCCTGTCGCCCTTACCCATGACAGCCGCGACATAAACCCCGCAAGTTTTACAGGTTAAGAAGTCAGCCGTGCGCAAAGCAAAAGTATAGCGGTTAACGTCTTCTGGAGACGCCTCAATAATCGTCACACCTTCCGGGTCCGAAATATTGATCGCTCCATGACGGCGACAGAAGGCGCATTGACAGGTGCGAACGCCGAGCGCTTGCGGCGACTTCTGCGTTTCAAAAGCCGCCTTCAACTTCCCGCAATGACATGCGCCAGTATATTTCATCTTATTGGAGTACAAACGCTTTCGCGATGATCTTCCACTCGCCGTTCACTTTGGCCAGCGTTAGCGCATCATAAAAACGATCCGCCGAGCGAAAGATGACTGTTGCAATCCGACCATCGGTAATGTGCATATCGAGAATTTCTCCGTCGCGATCACCACCGGGAGGGTTCTCATTCGACGCCCAATTGGTCAGCACTTCGTTCATGTCTTTCCACGAGCGAATAGCGTCTTCGCCCGCATCATTTTTTGTGACGCCAACCATCGTTGCGTGATCGGCAGCAAAAGCACGGAACAAGCGTTCTTCGCTCGCCTCACCCTGCCCATGGAAATAGTCCATCACAGCGGCTTTGATCGCGGCTTTGTCTTCACTTGCATCTTTATGACCAGCGAAAGCGGGACTTAGAGCTGTCAGGAATCCAATTAGTGCAATTGTTAGTGTTCGCATTTTATTTCCTTTCGAAGTTTCCCCGTCTTAGTGACTTTAGCCCGGCGTGATATCAGTTAGTTATTTTGCCAAAGGGTCTGGGCCGTATTTGTTCTCACCCTGTTGCCCTGGCAAAACTAACTGAATGAAAAACCAATAAATCGCCACGAGCATAACCCCAAGGATTCCTGGCCAAAACACTGATATCATCTGAGTATCAGACATATTTTCCATTGCAGTAAAATCGACACCAGAAATAATGCCGCCAACAACAGCTCCAGCAATACCAACCACAAACATTGCGATCAAAAGTATCAAATACCACCAACCTGTCATATTACGATCATGAAAACGGCGAACTGAAACAGCAATCCCTGGCCAGATGGCAAGTATACTGACTATGGCCTCAAACAACCCCGTACCAGTGTCAAACCCACCTGTCCCCAAAGACTCGTCTGCAATAATGGCGATAATTGTTAGTACAAATAAACCGCCAATAAATGCCCAGTAACCGCCCCTTGAGGTGCGTCCGTGCGGAGATAATAAAAATGTTAACATACAAATAGTCCTCTTATTTATTTATCAAGCACGTTTAAAAGATTCACTTCATCCATGGTGGCGGAGGGTCCTTAGTCACAGCCTGTTCTGAAATTTCTCGTTCACCCAATGGATCCGGCCCATATTTGTTGGCGCCAAAATTTCCACCCATGATTAAGGTCATAAACAAGAGCGCCAGCCCAATCAGCCCTGTCACAATGTCGAATACAATCAAGAAATAGTTTGGCAAACCAGTTATGAGATTCTGCAGATCGCCTGCCGAGTAAATCGGCGCTGCATCAACGACACGCAAAAATGTCGAATTATAGTCTGTGAGAGCTTTTATACTAAACAACTCTAATAATAGCAGGGAGAGTCCATATAGCACAATGTACCACACGCCAGAAAGCCCAATATCGTGAAACCGTTTGATATTTAGAGCCGTTGTAGGCCACAGCGTTAGCCAAAAGGCTGCATCTGTGGCTGACCAAAAACGATCGGGTGGGTTGGATTCACCAGCTAATTCTGGGTCAAAATAATCGATGCCAAAGATATAGTAATCAACCGCTATAGCCACTGACCAGACGAGCCCGATGATCAGCACGCCCCAAAGCCACATCCCCCCTCTGGATAAGCGACCGAACGGTGAAAAAAGCTTTCCTAACATACCACCCCCAAAACGTAGCAACTATTCCCGATACATCACTTGCTTCACAGCCTTCACAATTTTGTCCGCATTCGGAAGGCTAAGCGCCTCAAGGTTCGCCGCATAGGGAAGCGGCGTATCTTCCTGCGTCACACGTGTTGGCGGCGCATCGAGATAATCAAACGCATTCTGCGTAACCTGCCAGCCAATTTCCGCGCCGACGCCGCATGGGCCCCAGCCTTCTTCCACCGTTACAACACGGTTGGTCTTTTTAACCGACGCGATCACGGTCGCCGTATCCATGGGGCGCAGCGTTCTGAGGTCAACGACTTCAACCGAGACGCCCTCTTCCGCCAGTTTATCTGCTGCTTCCAACGAGAACTTCACGCCGCGCGAGTAAGACACAATCGTTACATCCGTCCCTTCGCGAACGATCTTGGCTTTGCCAATTGGCAAGACCCAATCATCTACATCGGGCACTTCCATCGTGTCGCCATAGAGCAATTCATGCTCAAGGAAGACAACCGGGTTCGGGTTTCTGATGGCGGCTTTCAGCAAGCCTTTTGCGTCTGACGCCGAATAAGGCGAGATCACGATCAGGCCCGGTACATTCGCATACCATGGCGCATAATCCTGAGAGTGTTGAGCCGCAACACGGCTCGCGGCTGCATTCGGTCCGCGAAACACAATCGGCGAGCCCATTTGCCCGCCAGACATGTATCGCGTTTTCGCCGCGGAATTGATGATGTGGTCAATCGCCTGCATGGCGAAGTTCCAGGTCATGAATTCAACGATTGGTTTCAGGCCTGCAAATGCGGCGCCGACG
>BQJH01000216.1 GCA_021604605.1 Hyphococcus sp. | reverse complement strand
TTGGCGCACGGTTAAAATTTGCGCGCAGCCCGTTGATGATTGTTGATCTGCTGGCGATTGCGCCGTTTTATCTCAGCATTATTTTCCCGATGGATCTGCGCGTGTTGCGTATCTTGCGGCTACTGCGGTTTTTTAAGCTCGCGCGTTTCTCACCTGCCTTTAATACGATGCTCCGGGTTCTCTCGCGCGAGCGTGACGCCTTACTGGGGGTCGTGATCGTTCTGCTCGGTATGATTATTATTGCTGCGTCGCTGCTTTACCTTGCGGAAGGACATTTGCCGGACACAAATTTCGCAACCGTTCCCGATGCTATGTGGTGGGCAATCGCGACTTTGACGACCGTTGGCTATGGCGATGTGACGCCGGTCACCGCCTTTGGCAAAGTGCTGGCCGGGTTTGTGATGATTTGCGGCCTTGGATTTTTTGCCCTGCCAATCGGTATTATCGCCAGCGGATTTATGGAGGAATTTCGCCGCCAGGACTTTATCGTGACCTGGGGCATGGCGGCGCGCTCTGAAATTTTTAATGTGCTCTCGGCGGAAGAAATTGGGGAAGTGTTGAAAGTCCTGAAGGCGCGCACGGCATTGCCGGGGTCTGTGATCGCTCTCGATGGTGAGACCCCCGGAGCGCTTTTCATGATCGGGTCCGGCGAGGTTGAAATTCGTGATGCCGATCGGCCTGAAACTGAACCGATAAAACTGGGGGAGGGTGATTATTGGGGCGCCGGTTCATTACTGACTGGGCGTCAAACCGAGACAGCGACGGCGTCACTGACATGCGATCTTATCGTTCTTGATCAGGAAGATTTTCGGTCTTTAGCGAGAGCCCGCCCGCATCTTTACCGGCAACTGCATCAGGCATTTGCCGACCTTGATGATCCGTTTAAGAGCAAGTCAGAAAATTCAGACGCGCTTTAGTCACTTGTTAGTCTCTGGCGATTTGCGCCGTCGAGATAATTTTGATGCGTCCGCCGGAAGATTTATCGAGGCTGACCTGACGCGGGTTACCGTAAACGGCGACATGACCGCCGCTTGAAGCGTCGCCATCGACGGAATCACGCACCGTAACTTTTCCGTGCCCGCCGCTCGAAACGTCAATTTCGGCGTCGTTGCAGATCAAGTCTTTTGCATCAAGGTCAGCGCCGCTGGAGAGGTCGATAAAGCAATTCTCGCAACTGCCATCAATCGTCATGTGGGCGCCGCTGGATGCGTCAATGACAAAACGGGTTGCATCAACTTTCATGATGCGCGCGTGAGAGCCGGATGAGGCTTCAAGTCCGTTAAGGCGCGGCACAGTGACAATAACTTTGTAATCAGATTTGCTGCCATGCCAGCTCAGGCGGTTCCATTCGCGTGAAATGTTCAACTCACCATCTTCAACTTCGATTTCAAAGTCTTTGAAGTTACCATGGTTGGTTTTGACCAGCACAGACTGTGTATCGCCAACAGTCGCCACCAGCATCACACCCGCCGAAACATCGATACGGTCAAAATCGGGCAGATCGAAGCTGCGTGATTCCTGAGCAAGGGCAGGGGCGGCGGCGAAAACAACGCCGGCGGCAATAAGATTAGGCAGGTACTTCATACTGGTCTCCACTAGGGGCGTTCGCCCAAGGATGTCAGCGATATATGGCATGGCCACCGGCATATGGCGAGGTGCGGTGCGGTAAGGCGCTTGGATTATACGAGGAACCGGTGATTTATGGGGAAACTAGGCGTTAGAGGCTAATTTCCCCGGTGTTTTCTGGCTCTGAACCCTAAGATCCAAGCGCTTTTTGAAAGTTTTCATCAACCTTGTCGAGGAAGCCGGTCGTCGTGAGCCATTTCTGCTCAGCGCCGATCAGGAGCGCGAGGTCCTTGGTCATGTGCCCGCCCTCGACGGTCTTGATGATTGTGTCTTCGAGTTTGGTTGAGAAATCGATCAAAGCCTGATTGCCGTCCAGCTTGCCGCGATGAGCGAGGCCGCGGGTCCAGGCGTAGATTGAGGCAATTGAGTTGGTCGATGTTTCTTCGCCTTTTTGATGCTGACGATAGTGACGCGTGACCGTGCCATGGGCTGCTTCCGCTTCAACAGTTTTGCCGTCAGGCGACATCAGAACGGATGTCATCAGGCCGAGTGAGCCGAAGCCTTGTGCGACTGTGTCAGACTGAACGTCGCCATCGTAGTTTTTACAGGCCCAGACATAACCGCCCGACCATTTCATGCAGGCGGCAACCATATCGTCGATCAGACGGTGTTCATATGTGCCGCCAAATTCAGCGAATTTATCCTTGAATTCAGCTTCATAGATCTCTGCAAAAATGTCCTTGAAGCGACCATCATATTTTTTAAGGATCGTGTTCTTGGTTGAAAGATAGACCGGGTATTTCCGGTTGAGGCCATAGTTAAACGAAGCGCGGGCAAAGTCGCGGATCGATTCATCGAGATTATACATGCCCATATAAATGCCGGAGGCCGGGGCGTCGAAAACTTCGTGCTCAATTTCTTCGCCATTTTCTCCAACCCATTTCATGGAGAGTTTGCCCTTGCCCGGGAACAACATGTCAGTTGCGCGATACTGATCGCCAAAAGCGTGACGGCCAATAATCACTGGCTCTGTCCAACCGGGAACAAGACGGGGGACATTGCGGATGATGATCGGCTCGCGAAAAACAACCCCGCCAAGAATGTTGCGGATAGTGCCGTTTGGCGAACGCCACATTTTCTTGAGGTTAAACTCTTCAACCCGCGCCTCATCAGGGGTGATGGTCGCACATTTGACAGCGACGCCGTATTTTTTGGTCGCTTCGGCGGCGTCAATGGTGATTTGGTCGTCCGTCTCGTCGCGGCTTTCCATGCCAAGGTCGAAATACTTCAGATCAATGTCCAGATATGGCAGGATCAGCTTGTCTTTGATCATTTGCCAGATGATCCGGGTCATTTCGTCCCCGTCCATTTCGACAACGGGGTTTTCGACTTTGATTTTCTGCATTTATAAACCTGCCGCAGTTTGAGTTTTGGCGCCGCGCCGTCAAAGGTCTTGCGCACGCTTGATTGGGTTAAAATTGATGCGCGCGCTATAGCATTCGCGGCGCTAAGGTCAAAGCCCGCCTGGCTATTCGTTTCCCCAATAATGATGGGGCGCTCTAGGGAAGAAGGACATCTTATGCGACTTAGCCGAACAAAAGCGCGTGAAGGGATCGAGCCCGCCCCGCTATTCGTGCTGGTTGAGCCCCAAATGGGCGAGAATATTGGCGCTGCTGCCCGAGCGATGCTGAACTTTGGGGTTTCAGGATTGAGGCTCGTGAACCCTCGCGATGGATGGCCCAACGCCAAGGCGTCAGCCGTTGCCTCCGGGGCTGCGCCGGTGATCGATCAGACAGAAGTCTTTGAGACGGTCGATCAGGCGATTAGCGATTGTGACTATGTGATCGCGACCACCGCCCGGCAACGTGAGGTTGCGACCCCGGTTTTGTCTCCCGGTGAGGCGAGCAATGAACTGAGAAGTCGGGTCGCAGGGGGCCAGCGATGCGCCGTTTTGTTTGGCGGTGAACGCAATGGCCTTTCCAGTGATGATGTGGCGCGAGCCAACGCTATTTTATCGATTCCGGTCAATCCTGCTTTTGCTTCGCTCAATCTGGCCCAAGGCGTGTTGATCACGGCCTATGAATGGTCCAGGGCCAGCAATTATAGCCCCGTATCGTCGCCGCTAGAGACGGAAAAACCTGCCAGCCGCGAGGAAGTTTCTGGTTTAGTTGAACACCTTCAGGCTGTTTTGGATGAGCGCGGGCACTTTTTCCCGCCGGAGAAAAGCCCATCCATGAAGCGGAATTTGAGGGCTGCGTTGACGAGGGCCGGGTTTACTGAGCCCGAGGTTCGCTCGCTGCGCGGCGTTGTAAAAGCGCTGGCAAAACCAAAAGCCTAGTCAATAGGCCTCACAAAAACCCGGCCAAAAACAGGCCCCCTTGCAAAAGGGGGCGGCGAATAGAAATATGCCCGCCGGGGTGTAGCGTGACATTGAAGGGGTTATCAGCGTGGGGAGCGAGGCCACCGTGCGCTAGTGGAGGAGAGGGAAAATTATGATCAGGCAGTGTGCTCGCTTAACGGCGATGGCGGTTTTGTGTGTTTCAACACCAATTTTTGCCGAAGAGGCGATGCAAGAAGAGGTGGTGCAAAATGAGGCGAGTGAAAAGCCCTTGATTGAGCCATGGGGGTATCCGCTTGATGCGCTTGATCGTGAAACAAAGCCCGGCGATGATTTTTTCCGTTTTGCGAATGGCCATTGGCTCGATGAAACAGAGATCGCCTCGGATCGCTCCAGCGTTGGTTTCGCCATCACAATGCGTGATCGCAATGAAGATCGCATTGCAACCATCATAGCCGAACTGGCGGCCGCTAACGTTAAGAAGAACACCGACGCACAGCGCATTCGTGACCTGTATGCGAGTTTCATCAATGATGATCAGGTTGAGAAGATGGGTTTGAAGCCTATCGCAAAAGATCTGGCGCGCATTCGCTCGATATCAACTCATGATGAGGTTGCGCGCGCGATGGCTGACCCCATCCTTGGACTGGACGGTCCATTTGACGCCAGCGTGTGGATCGATTCTAAAAATCCAAAAGAATATATTACATGGGTTGGCCATTCCGGTTTGGGCTTGCCTGATAAATCTTACTTTGAACGTGAAGATGAACGCCTCGCAGGTATCCGCGTTGCTTATCGCGAGCATATCGAGAAAATGTTATCGCTTATAGGCGAGGATAATGCCGGTGAAAAAGCGCAAGCGGTTTATGATCTGGAAAAATCTATCGCCGCTCTGCATTGGGCGCGCGCCGATCGCCGGGATGCAAACCGCACTTATAATTTAATAGATCGTGCGGCGCTTGAAGAATTAGCGCCGGGTTTTCCATGGAGCGCGTATTTTCAAAGCGCTGGGCTGGGCGCGATTGAAAAAATGGTGGTGCGGGAAAAAGAGGCTTTTCCTGCACTGGCGACGCTCTTTGCAGAGACATCGGTTGAGGATTGGCGCGCCTATCTCACTTTTCGTTTATTGACCACGTATGCGAGCTTTCTTCCTAAGGCTTATGATGATCAGAATTTTGCCTTTTACGGGAAAACCCTAAGCGGGCAGAAACAACAGCGCCCTCGCGAAAAACGCGGCATTGATTTTGTCAATGGTCAGCTCGATCAGGCGGTGGGTAAGATTTATATTGATCGTTTCTTCGCCGAAGAATCGAAAGAGCA
>BQJH01000215.1 GCA_021604605.1 Hyphococcus sp. | reverse complement strand
TGGATATTCAGCAGGTGTTTCTACAAGGGTCACCTACACAGATAACATCAACCTGTCGCGTGAAGGTCTGAAAGAAAGTGAGTATATTTTTTCAACGGGTTTATCCGGCGGCGCTATTATCAGCACACCGCGGGTGACTGCGATTGCGTTAGGCGATGTTGGGGTTTCGTATTTATTTGATCAATCAGACTTGGTTGTGAACCAAAATCTGGGTGCGACAAGCACCTTCACCGGTGTCGATAACTGGTTGTACTTAGATATCTCAGGGCAAACATCGAGGCAGCTTGTTGGAGATAATGCGCGTTTTTCAGCCAATGAAAATGCTGCCCGCGGCCAGCGCGCGAATGTGCATTCTTATTCTGCAAGCCCCTATATTTATCACCGTATGGCGGACCAATCCTCGGTCGAGTTGCGTTATCGGTTTTCTCAGGTCTTTGTTGATGACGCCAACACAGCCTTTAGCGTTTTCAACGGCAGCTCTATCAATGACTCATCGTCGCAAGAGATTGTCGCCAATTATAATAGCGGTGGTCTGTCAGAGCGTGTCAGATTTGGTCTGACAGCTTATGGTAATCGTACAAAAGAAGACGGCGCAGGGTTTATTCCCGATTTTGACTATGAGCAGGGGTCTGTTAGCGGTGATGTTCAGGTCGCGCTATCGCCTTCATTTTCACTGAGTGGTGCGGCTGGTTATGACGAAGTAACAACAGAGCAGGCAGCAGCGCTGTTTTTCACCGATAGCGAACTATCTGGATTTTACTGGCGCGCTGGTTTTGTTGCCAGACCTAACCGACGTTCGAGCATCCGTCTTGAATATGGGGAGCGCTATAATGACGGGTTTATTGATGCGGATATTCATTATGAGCTCTCAAAGCGTTTGGTTTTTTCGGCCGGGGCCAGCCGTGTTCTGCAAAGCCGTTCGCAAGGAACAAACTCCAGCTTTAGAAGCACCCAAACGCAAACTCTGGATTTTGCTGATCAATTGCGGGAGGGCGAAGCTCTGTCCGCACGGGGTGTCATCAGCGCCGCCAACCAATTTGCAGGATCGTTGGCGAGCCAGTCCGGGCAGTCCATTGGCGTCAGCATTACAGACCAGGCATATGCAGCCTTAACGGGCTTTTATGACCGAACCCAGGTGACGTTGAGTGGTAATTATTCTGACAGTGATTTTGGGTTTAGGGAAAGTGAAAATTTCGGCGCTTCACTCAATGTAAATCGGCAGCTTACGCGTGATCTCTCCGCCTATGCGGGCGTGACATATCGCCGAACAGATACCGCATTTGACACGGGTGTATGTGAAGCAAATCCATTGGTTTTTGGGTTTGATGTCACAGATCCATTATTTAACGCTGTTACAGATTGTGCAACTCTAGCGTCGACAAATGGTATATCGAACACCGTCTTGGGTCGAGTTGGCGCTTCAATGACACTTTATAAAAATGTGTCTGCTTATGCAGAATTCTCTCATTCGAAGCGATTTTCACAAATTGACACGCTTGAATATAGCGAGAATTCAATCACGGCTGGACTAACGCTGGAATTTTAGATGTACGAAGAGTATTTCAACCTTGCAGGGTCGCCATTTCGGTTAAACCCCGATCCAAAGTTTTTCTTTGGCAGCCGCAGTCACAATAAGGCTATGGCCTATCTGCATTATGGCTTGAAGCAGGCTGAAGGTTTTATCGTCATTACGGGGCCGGTTGGAACTGGTAAAACGATGCTGATCGGACATTTGCTTGACCAGCTCAATAGTTCGAACGTGGTGGCGGCTAATCTGCTGACGTCAAATGTTGAGCCGGATGACTTGCTTGGCCATGTGCTTTCCGCGTTTCGTATTGAACCCGCCAGCGAAGGGCGCACAGGTCAGCTTGAAGCTTTTGAGGATTACCTCTTTGATCAACTAAACCGCGGACGGCGTGTGCTGTTGATTATGGACGAAGCGCAAAACCTTCCCCACAAAACGCTCGAAGAATTGCGGATGCTCTCTAATATTGATTACGATGGTACGCCATTGTTTCAAGTCTTTCTGGTCGGGCAACCAGAGTTCCGCGACACCATGCAAGCGCCGGAAATGGAGCAATTAAAGCAACGGGTCATTGCGTCTTATCACCTTGAAAATTTGAGTGAGGAAGAGGCGCGTGAGTATATCCTTCACCGGCTTACGGTTGCGGGTTGGCGTGAAGACCCCATTTTTAAAGATGACGCTTTCGACGCAATTTTTGAAGAAACCAGCGGACGCCCAAGACGTATCAATACATTGTGTAATCGATTGATGCTTTATTGTTCACTTGAAAAGCAGCATGAGATTAATGCGGATGTTGTAAAGACAGTTGTTGCCGAGTTGCATGAAGAAAAACTCGGCGCCGACAGTGAAGACATCCCCTCTGATGATGCAAAACCAGCGAAAACATCACAGGCAGCAAAAACGACGAAAACTGCATCGACTTCTCGGCCAATTGTGAAAACAGGTGCGGGGATGAGTGTATTAGACCGGCTGCGAGCAAAACGCGAAGGGGGCGAACTTGCTGAGGAAACTCAACAAGAGCCTGAAGAAGCAACGTTGACCGACGTGGCGTCTGCCATCGCTGCCGTTATCGATGATGACGAACAAGCGCCAATATCATCTGATGAAGTCTCGCCACCGACAAAACCTGATACTGATCAGGGGAACTTGCGAAAGTCTGTCATGCACTCTTTGGATGGCGCCCGCGATGAACTCAAACAAGCGCACGAGAGTGTAAAGAAACTGCGTAACAGCATGGCGGAAATGAAAAAGCGCCGGACGAAGAAACAGGCTGAGATATCTGCAAGCCTGTCCCAGGCTGAAGTGTTGTTGAATGATATCCGCAACGCCTGGCGCTGAAAGGGCGCGCATCCTGTGATCACATCTGTCGGTGTTGAATTAGAATCACCACTCCCGAAGCAGAAGTTTGCAATGTCGGTTGATGTTGAGGACTATTTTCAGGTTTGGGCTTTCTCAAACATCATCAGCCGAAAAAGTTGGGATGGGTTTGAGTTGAGGGTGGGGGAGATGACCCGACGCTGTCTCGATTTGTTTGACTCTCAAAATACAAAAGCGACTTTTTTTACACTGGGGTGGGTGGCTGAGCGTGATGCCGCGCTTATTCGTGAGATAGTATCGCGCGGTCATGAGTTGGCGAGCCATGGTTACGACCACACCAAGGTCAACCAACAAACGCGCGAAGAGTTTCATAAAGACGCCGCAAGGACCAAGTCTTTGCTGGAAGATATCAGTGGTGCGCAGGTGACAGGCTATCGCGCGGCAGGGTTTTCTATCGACCAGACAACGCCGTGGGCCTATGAAGTTCTTGCTCAAATTGGCTACAAATATTCATCGAGCATGCACCCCATCGCACATGATCATTATGGTGATGCGGCTGGCGAGCAATCGCCTTACCAGCCTTTGAAACAAGCACACTTTGTTGAGGCGCCTGTTGCAACCGTTGACTTTCTGGGGCGGCGGTTAAGTTGCGCTGGAGGAGGATGGTTTCGAGCAAGTCCTTTCCCAGTTTCAGACTTTTTAGTGAAGCGCGCGGCAGATACTCTTGATGGGCCAGTGATATTTTATTTTCATCCATGGGAGATAGATCCGGGGCAACCAAGGTTTGACAAGGCATCCGCAAAATCAAAGTTGCGACACTATATGAACCTCGACCGCATGGAGGGGAAGTTACGAAAGTTATTAGGGCGTTATGAATGGGGGCGGGTTGATAACGCACTCGCAAGCTACCAATGACTAGCACATTTAAAAGTGCTGCGTGTGAAGCGGCGCATGCTTCCTCAACAGTTGATGTGCGTCTGAGTTCACCCTCTGATGCGAAAGAGTGGGACCACTATGTGGACCAGCATCCGATGGGTACTTTTTTCCACCTCTACGGGTGGGCGGCGGTTTCAGCAAACGCCTATGGATATGAGCCTTTATACCTCGTTGCGCGCCGTGGCCCAAAAATCGTTGGGGTTTTACCGCTTCTTGACGTCCGATCCCCCCTTCTAGGCCGCTCCATCATATCAACAGCTTTTACGACCGGCGGTGGGCCAATTGGTGATGATGATGCGATCCTTGACGCCTTGGCTGAGGCGGCGGTCGCTCTTGGGCGCGAGCGTCGTGTTAAATATGTTGAACTGCGCGGCGACTGGAAAGCAGACCCCACTTGGTTGGTAAAGTCCGGAAAATACGCGACTTTCAACTACCATATGCCGCAGGATGAAGCAGAAAATTTGAGCCTTATTCCTAGGCGTCGGCGGGCGCAGATCCGCAAAGCCATAAAGTCTGCCAATGAAGGCGCATTACAGATGCGCTATGATCAGGACCCTGATTTATTCTACAGGCTTTATGCGCGTGCGCTCCGTAATCATGGAACGCCGGTATTCCCTAAAAAGTTTTTGACAGGGTTGGCGCAAGCATTCTCCACTGAAGTGGAAATATCGTTTGTAGAATTTGAAGGGGCGCCGGTCGCGACCCTTCTTAGCTTTTACTACAAAGATGCGATGATACTCTATTATGCAGGCTCATCACCCGAGGCAAAGGCCGCTCGCGCCAACGACTATCACTACTGGTCTTTAATGCGGCGGGCTGTTGAGCGCGGTTATACAACTCTTGATTTTGGACGCAGTAAAATTGGCACCGGCCCCTATCATTTTAAAACCCTATGGGGGATAGACCCGGAACCGCTCTCTTATCAGTATAAATTAATCACTGCGCAGAATATGCCGGACGTAAACCCAAATAATCCTAAATTTTATTACTTCACAAAAGCTTGGCAACACTTGCCACTGCCGGTGGCGAACACTATCGGCCCCTTGCTCGCGCCGAACTTTCCATGAGTAATAAAACGGAAATATTATTTCTAGCACACCGTATCCCTTATCCGCCCAACAAAGGGGATAAAATCCGTTCATGGCGGTTACTAAAACATTTGACGAAGAATTTTGATGTCCACTTGGCTTGCTTTGTTGATGATGAAGGCGATTTTCAGCACGAGGCTTTTCTAAAATCTGTGTGCGCCTCTGTTTCGCTAGTGCGTCTTCGTCCAAAGATTGCTTTGTTGAAGAGTGCGCGGGGATTATTTTTCGGTGAGCCTTTATCCGTGTCATATTATCGCTCCGGAGAAATGTTGAACACCGTAAATGCGCTGCGCAAAAAAGATCTTTCCGCTGAAGTGATTTTTTCTTCGACGATGGCGCAATATGTTGAAGAAGAAATCACGGGAAGGGC
>BQJH01000214.1 GCA_021604605.1 Hyphococcus sp. | reverse complement strand
GGCAGATTTGATCTACAATATTTGGTGTGAAGGCCAATGACGACAAGCTAAATAAGTTAGCGTTGCACCCTGCCGGACCCATCACCGCCCATAAGCTTTTCCACTTCGCTGATGGATACGCGGTTAAAGTCACCCAGAATTGAATGCTTCAGACAACTTGCGGCGACCGCGAACTCCAGAGAGCTTTGCCGATCTGTATAGGCGTTAAGACCATAGATAAGAGCGGAAGCAAAACTGTCGCCCCCGCCAACTCGGTCAACAATGTCTGTTATTTCATAGCGACGGCTGAGTAGAAATCCGTTTGCATCGCGATAACACGCCGCCCATCCATTGCGATCTGCGCTCAGACTCTCACGCAAGGTGATCGCAATCGACTGCATGTTCGGATAAAGCTTCAATACTTTCTCAGACAGTGCTTCGTATTTCGAAATATCTAGCGCGCCGCTCTCAACATCAACGTCAACAGAAACACCCAAAGATTTCTGGCAGTCTTCTTCATTCGCGATGCCAACATCAACATAGTTGACCAGTTCAGACATGATTTCAGGCGCGGTTTTTCCATATTTCCAAAGCTTGCCGCGATAATTGAAGTCGCAAGACACCGTCAGCCCCGCCTCTTTTGCGGCTTTGACGCATTCAAGGCTTAGATCAGCTGATGCTTGTGTGAGCGCTGGCGTAATACCGGTAATATGAAGCCACTTAGAGCCGACAAAAATTTCAGCCCAATTAAAATCGCCGGGTTTGCATTCACTGATCGCCGAATGCGCCCGATCATAGATTACTTTTGACGGACGTTGATTGGCCCCACTCTCCAGAAAATATATTCCAACCCGCTCACCGGAGCGGCGAACTGCGTTTGTATCAACCCCAAAGCGGCGCAATTCGCCAATCGCTGCATCGCCAATGTCATTGTCCGGCAAGGCGCTGATAAAGCCCGATGACAGTCCATAATTGGCAAGAGCGACGGCAACATTGGCTTCACCACCACCAAAGGTCGCTTCCAGTGACGGCGACTGAAAAAACCGTTCCTGACCGGGAGACTTCAAACGCAGCATAATTTCGCCAAACGACCAGAATTTTGTCATTGAATGCTCCCTTTACGATCTTGTATTTGAGGCGATCTGCAAAGCTTCTTCAGCAAGCTTTGTCACGGCGCCAAAATTACCCGCTGCGATTTCATCCTTTGGCGTCAACCAGCTACCACCGCAAGCGACGACAGAAGGTAGCGCCAAATAATCAGCAAGGTTCGCCTCAGATACGCCGCCCGTTGGCATGAACTGCATGTTGCGAAACACAGCGCTTAACGCTTTTAACATGGGCACACCACCGGCAAGGCTCGCCGGAAAAAACTTCACCGTCGACAGGCCCATATTCGCCGCGCGCTGTACTTCACTCGGCGTTACAACACCCGGAAATATCGGTAGATCGTTTGCTTTCGCGCTATTGACGACGCCATCGTCCAATCCGGGGGAAACGATAAACTTGGCGCCACGACGCGCAACTTCATCTGCCTGCCCAGCATTCAGCACCGTCCCGGCGCCGACAATAACGTCCGGAAGCTCCTGACTGATTGCCTCCAGGCAGGTAAGCGCAGCATCCGTTCGCAATACCACCTCAATCATATTGAGGCCGCCCTTTTGTAAAGCTTTTGCAGTTAGCACAGCTGTCTTAGCATCCTCTGCCTGCACAATCGGAATGACCGGTGTTTTGATTTCGTCAGTCATAACACTCCATCTTATTTCCATCGCAGCCATAATCGAATGGCTGGGAAATATTCAGTTCAATATTACCGCCATCTGGGAACTTTTCACGATATTGGTCGAGCCGACCACCATCAAGCATTCGTCCTTTTGCAGCGCCGCCTGCCCACAAATCATAGTGAGGGTCTGTGTATTGCCCGAAAAAGTCTACCAGCATGGCGTCAAGCGTTGAAATACTTTCTGCATATGAAGGTTCAGTCGCAACGTTCGTCAGCTCATCTGGATCATTTGACAAATCATAAAGCTCAACCTCACCAGACAGCAGTCTTTTTACGTAACGATAGCGATCAGTTCTTACAGCGCGCGCCGTAATGTAATCAAAATACGCCGCGCTTTCTTTTTTTATGTCAGTCTTTTTAGAAAAGAGAAGCGGCGCAAAACTCACGCCCGGTGAGTTGGCGATTTCAACATCAGCCAAACCAATATAATCAAGGATCGTCGCGAAAAAATCATACTGATTTACAATCTCGGAGACTGATCGTTTCTGTTTTATTCGCTTATTATTGTCCCACAATATGAGTGGAACACGGGTATTCGCTTCATAAGCGGCAAACGGCCATGCCCATGAGCTGTTCCCCCACAAACCCTTCTGCCCATAAGCCGCACCCTGGTCAGATGTATAAATAATGAGTGTATTATCAGCTGCGCCAGTTTGCTCCAGCGCATCCATGATAATGCCAATGCCATCATCAATCATAGTTGTTTCAGCAGCTAAATTCGCCATCACCCGCGCGTTGTTCAGAGCCCTGATCGCCGCCCAAGGCGTAATCCCATGCATTTCGCTATATGTTTTGGGATCGCCTTCCTTAGCCCAGTTTTCAAGATATTGCCCAACCGGCATTTGCGGCATGGAAGGCGGGTTATCGATATAATACTTTGTATGCCGGTTTTCGTATTCAGCATTCACGACAGGCGGTAACCCGTAAGGACCATTATAGGTCAGAAGCAAAAAAAACGGTTCATCCGCCGATGCAGAACTCTCGATAAAAGCTTTAGCTTTTGCCGTCCAAAAATCTGTTAAATGATCCGGGGTAATATATCGTTCCCCATCCTCTATAATTTCTACATCATAAAATTTTTGTGTGTGACCAGACGGAAACGTTATCCACTTATCAAACCCCAGTTGAGAATTGTCATGACGACCCAAATGATATTTTCCAACCAAGCCTGTTTTATACCCAACGGTCTTGAGCGTCATGGGCAAGTTTCTAAACTCATTGATAGCCGACCAGTTCTCAACTTTTGGCTGTGATGGCAGCGCGTTATGAACGCCCGTCTGTGACGGCATCAACCCTGTAAGCAGAGTTGCTCGTGATGGTGAGCAAACACCGCTGGTCGCATGCGCCGAAGTAAACTTTACGCCCCTGCGCGCGAGACGGTCAATATTCGGCGTCTTGATCTCGTCATTGCCGTACGCGCCGAGCAAGCCAGGGCTCTGATTGTCTGTCACAATGAGAATGATATTTGGGCGCTGTGCTGCTTTAGCGGACACAGGGGGCAAAAAACCCTTCAGAAACAAAGCGACAAGCAATAATATGCCAGGTAGGGAAAATTTTGCACTTCTCAACATCAATGAACTACCTCCCCTACCAGGGATCATTCAACGCATTAAAAGGGTGCTGTTCGCCGGAAACATTTTCACCCTTCCCGCCTTTTGCGCTATCACCACGCAACCACAAGAACGGCAAGGACAGTGCAAACCCAATCGCCGATGGGCTCCGAAAGAAGGCGCCAAGCATTTTTGATGCATCTTTCGGGCTCATTCGCACTGTAGCTTCAAGTGAACTCGAACCATCACCTTCAAAAACAAGCTCATCGCCGTGGCGGCGCATAGCGCCAACCACAAAATCGATATCCGCAAGCGGGCTTTCAACGCGCATTGTTGTTCCCTTCTAGTCTTTTCTGAGGGTGCCAATGTCCTGCGCGTACTTAACACGCTTGGCATGCATATTCGCCATGTCTTCCACCGTTTTCCCAGCCGGCGGCGTGAACTGACCACGACTGTAAAGGTCTGTGAAAACGTCTTTAACCGGGCCCATCTTGTCGGCCAGGTTCTTCGGAGGGCGTCCGCTTGGAAACTGATTGGCCGGATAGATCGGGTTTTCATAAATCTGCTTGAACCCTTCAGTACGCACATCAACCCAAGTATTGTGATTACAGCGGGAACGATGTTCACGCAGCCCTTCAATATCAATTGTCGCCGCCAAAACCTGTTCTTGAGGATATGGCGCATGGCGCATCACCATGCCGGTATAGTCAATCGCGAAAGAACCACCGGGGCAAAATGCTTTGGGGTAATAATCATAATCGACCGTGCCCCAGTTTGAGCCCAATACATAGGCCATATTGTCATGAGCCCGCGCGCGCCGGGTAAACATCCAGAAATCCCATGGCTCGGAAACGCCTTCAACTTCCTGCAAGGCAACCGGGTGGCAAATCACTTCGCAGCCATTATAGCCGAGAGCGCGTGAGACTTCCGGCGTACAGCCGTCGTGACAGGTCATGCTCCCCAGCTTACCGATTTCCGTATCAATAACCGGGAATAAGTCTTTGATATCACCGCCAAAGACTTCTTTGTATTCATCAAAAATATCATGCGGACTTGAGCCCAGCCCGATCGATGCCGGGATGTGCCATTTGTGGTAACGTAAAGCGATGTTGCCATCCGGGCCGATGATAAACGCCGTGTTGAACCAACGATCAGGAAATTCCGGCACCTGCTCAATGACACCGCCACCCGCAATATAAAGGCCGTACTCTTTCGCCTTCTCACCAAGGCGCTGCATCTCCGGTCCATCAAGCGTGATCGCTTTTTTCATGAACCCTTCAATACCGTGCTCGCCCTTGCCGGGTGTTGTCACCCCTTGCATGAAGTATTCTGGCAGAACGACTAGGCGCGCCGGTAATTCCCAAAAATACCCGGCGCCGAAATCAATCATGTTACAGGCGCGCTCAAGGTTCTTCTTGATGCCATCACGATCTTCAGCCACTTCAACATGCGGTTGAATGACAAGCGCAGTATATTTATCGATCTTTTTTTGAGACATGATTCCCTCAACCTTTCTGTTTGCGCAAATAGCGCTATTAATTCGATGGCGCCTTGAGGCCAAAATCTTCGAGCATTACATTGCCGGCAACAGTGCCGCCAGCAGATATGCCGCCACCCGGATGACAATGTGGACCGGTCATATAGAGGTTCTTAAATGGCGAGCGATAATGGGCGTAACCGGGAAATGGGCGGAAAGCGCCAAGCTGCGCGGCAATACGTTCACCGCCATTTGTTGTGCCATCAACGAAAGAAAGATTCGCCTGCTCCAAACTTTCCTTCGTTTCTATATACTCACCGAGTATCGTTTTCTCGTTGATGTTCGGCGCATATTGCTGAAGTTTCTTCAGCAATACATTGTGGGCGTATTCTTCTTTGATATCTTCCCACGAGCGACCGTCAGCCAGCCAGTTTGAAACATACGTATCAAAAATCAGCGTGTGCTTGCCACTTGGCGCTCTTGTTGGGTCTAGCA
>BQJH01000213.1 GCA_021604605.1 Hyphococcus sp. | reverse complement strand
CCGTTATCCAGGGCCCCCGCCCGGTCCTCACTTACAACTTACCCTTACCTTAGCTGTGATTTAATAACGTCTGATCAAACCGAACGCAATGCGTTGACCGCATCCTCTGCTCTTTCGTGTGTCTTCCAATCCGACATCTGCCCACGCACCCATGTCATCTGACGTTTGGCGAAGCGCCGTGTATTTTGCTGCAACATCGCCACAGCTTCATCGAGATCACACTCACCTTTCAGATGTGCGCCCAATTCTCGCACGCCCAGGCTTTTCATGATCGGCAGGTCTGGATCGAGGTTTAACGCCAGGAGTTTTTCAACCTCTTCCAGCGCCCCGCCTTCCACCATGGCGACGGCGCGCGCATCACAACGTTGATAGAGCGTTTCGCGTGGCGGTGCGATTACGACCCGCTCAACCGGACCAGATATGAGCGGCGTCTTCGGCAAGCTTTGAAAATAGGAAAGCGGCTTGCCCGTCGCCTCCAAGACTTCCCAGGCGCGCATTAACCGCTGACGGTCCCCTTCCGGCAGATGCGCCATATCCGGGTCACGCGCGACAACCTCTTCATAAAAGGCGGCGGAACCAACTTCATCGCGGCGCGCTTGCGCACGCTGCCTGATTTCGGGCGGTGTTTCCGGGATCGGCGACAAGCCTTCTTCCAGGGCTCTAAAATAAAGCCCGGTGCCGCCCACTACGATGATGGGTCGCTCGCTTTTATGAAGATCGCTGATCAAATCCGCCGCCATGACCGACCAGCGCCCGGCAGAGCAACGCGTCTCCGGGTCCAACACGCCATATAGGTGATGCGGCGCACGAGCGAGATCCTCATCGCTCGGACGCGCGGTCAAAATATTCAGATCGCGATAAATCTGGCTGGCGTCTGCATTGATGATCTCAGCATCAATTTTTTCCGCAAACGCCAATGCCGCCGCAGACTTGCCGCTGGCGGTGGGCCCTGCAATAAAGAATAAACGTTGCTCACTCATGGGAGTCATCCGTACCCGAATGGCCTATGTCCTGTCCATCATTGCCGATCCAGCGGCGCCAATTATTAATGCTGATGTAAAATCTCGTTTTAATGCACTGACGCCAGGTGATGGTTGGCTCGATCTCTCCCCCAGCATTGCGAGTGAATTGAGTTTGCAGGAGGCAGATCAAACCCTGCTAACCAGCCTTAGAGACGCCGCAAAAGACTTACCCCTTGATATCAACATTCTCCCGGCCGAGCACCGCCGCAAGCGCCTCCTGATCGCCGATATGGATTCCACCATCATTGAGCAGGAATGCATCGACGAACTGGCGGACTTTGCTGGTAAGCGCGCAGAGATTTCCGCCATCACGGAACGGGCCATGCACGGAGAACTGGACTTTGAACAAGCCCTTGAAGAACGCGTTGCGATGCTCAAAGGATTGTCCTTGTCAGTTCTCGCCCAAACATTTGAAAAACGTATCAGCCTGATGCCGGGCGCCCGGACACTTGTTCAGACGATGCGGAAAAACGGCGCATACACGATGCTGGTATCTGGCGGATTTACCTATTTTGCTGAGCGGGTGGCCGAAGCAACCGGTTTTCAAATGACACAGGCCAACTTATTGCTGGCGGAAAATGATCACCTCACTGGCGCCGTCTCAAAACCAATCCTCGGACGCTCCGCAAAACAGGAAGCGCTAGAACGGGTAGCTTCCGCAAAATCCATAGACCTGAAAGACACGCTCGCTGTGGGCGACGGCGCCAATGATCTGTCAATGTTAGACAAAGCCGGGTTGGGCGTCGCCTACCACGCCAAGCCGGCAGTGGCGGAGGCGGCAGACATACGCATCGACCATGGAGACCTGACCGCCCTGCTCTATCTGCAAGGATATGCGCAAGCTGATTTCATTACTGAATAACAAGATAGAACAGGCGCGCACGCTGCAATTATATGATATCATGCATATGAAATTCTGGAGGAAAATATGCGTATTGTAACAGCACTTCTGGCAATGATGTTCTTTCTATCAGCCTGCGAGACAATCAAAGGCGCCGGGCGAGACATTACGAATGCGGGCGAAGCCATCGATGAAGGTCTTGAAGATTAGATTCAGTAGTCAGAATACAAAAAAACGCCGCCTTATCGGGCGGCGTTTTTTATTTCCTGATCCCCGACTTTATGGACGCAACGATTCGTAGAACAACTCATCACCGCGCTGGACATAAATCTGCACCGGTCCGCGATTGTTGTTACGGAGCTTGTCGAGGTGTTTGACCGCTGCCTCTGGCCGTGTTGTCCGCTCCCAGCCAATTTCCAAAATGACATCCCCCGGCTGCAAGACAATCGCCGCTGGGCTGTCCGGGTCAACCGCCGTGACCACCACGCCCTCTACTGAAGATGGCAAACCAAATGTGCGTCTAATCTCTTCAGTTGGTTCTTGCAGCGTTAAACCGGAACCAAAAGCTGCATTGGACGGGATCGGCGCATTCAACCGCGAAGAAAGCATCTGCGTTTCACGGCGATCGACTCTAACTGTCAGTGTAACACGCTGCCCCTGACGCAACACAACCATCGGCACACTTTGCCCAATCGGCGTGTCAGCAACAGCTCTGGTGAGATCGCGCACGCTCGAAACAGCACGACCATTAAACGACAAAATAACGTCATCAGCCTCGACCCCGGCATTGGAAGCAGGACTATTAGGCCGGACCAGGGTCACCACAGCGCCTTGCGGTTTGCGCAAGTTCAAGCTTGAGGCCACTTCCTGTGTCATGTCATCAATAGACACGCCCAACCAACCGCGGCGCGTTTCACCGAACTCAAGCAATTGGTTGACGACAGTTTGCGAAAGATCAGACGGAACAGCAAAACCAACACCGACCGACCCGCCATCTGGTGAATAGATTGCGGTATTTACGCCAATGACATTGCCGTTCATGTCGAACAACGGACCGCCGGAATTACCCCGATTAATCGCCGCATCGGTCTGGATAAAGTCATCATACTGACCAGAATTGATATCCCGGTTTCGCGCTGAAACAATACCGACCGTCACCGAGCCGCCAAGGCCAAAAGGATTACCAATGGCGACAACCCAGTCTCCGACACGAGCATTGTCGTCATTACCAAACTTGACAGAAGGAAAGCGGACACCAGCGGCGTCCAACTGCAGAACCGCGAGATCAGTTTCCCGGTCGCGCCCTTTCACCGTCGCTTGGTATTCGCGCCCGTCATTCAACGTGACGGTAATATCATCCGCATCATCAATGACGTGATTATTCGTCACAACAATGCCCGATGGATCAATGATAAACCCCGAGCCAAGTGATACCGGCTGGCGCGAGAATTTGCGTTGCAGTGTGTCCAGATCGCCGCCGCCATTAACCCGCTGCGAAGAAGAAATATTGACCACCGCCGGGGTGAGACGCTCGGCCAGTTCAGCAAAGCTACTTGGCGCATTTGGCCCGCGGGCGAGCGCATCAGGCATGCCGGAAACTGCTAAAAACCCTGCCGCCAAAATAACGGCTAATCCACGCCCCAACGCTGATTGCACCATGTTTCGCCTCTACTTCTTCCCGAATTAAACCCTACAATAGGTAGGTTAACGCAAAGCTGGAGAACGGCAAGCGTTCTCCAGTCACTAGAGCGCGATCCAGGTGGTTAGCGCGCACCTTGCAAGCTATTGAAATAGCGGAAGAATTCACTGTCCGGCGAGAGCAAAATCGTAGTGTCGCCCTTCTGCAACGCTTCCTCATAAGCCAATAAAGACCGATAAAAGGCAAAAAACTCAGGGTCTTTGCCATAGGCAGCGGCAAAAACAGCGTTCCGCTCCCCGTCGGCGGCGCCTCTGATTTTCTGTGCTTCTTCTTCAGCGACAGCTTTTATTTCTTTGACTTGGCGATCGGCTTGAGCACGAATTTGGTTCGCCTGCTCATTCCCTTCAGAACGATATTGTTGAGCCAACTGAAGACGCTCGGCAATCATCCTCTGGAACACTGCTTCGGAGTTTGTCTGCGGAAGATCGGCCCGTAAGATTTTTACGTCAACGATTTCCACCCCTAATGGACGGGCTGACTCTGATAGAAGTTGTTTAATGCGCCCCATTAACTCGCTACGACGCTCAGAAATAATTTCATCTACTGTCACTTCACCTAAGACAGCACGCAATGTTTCATCGAACTGCTCACCAAGGCGGCCTTCACCACGTTCTTCTGTACGTACAGACTGATAAAACAACAACGGATCAATAATTTTATAACGTCCAAAAGCGTCAACAATCAGCCGCTCTTGATTCCGAGCGATAATTTCAGTTGAGTCTTGGTCAAGGTTTCGGTTTCGCCGATCAACAAATTGGACACTCTCAGCAAAAGGAAATTTAAACTTCAAACCCGCCTCAACGTGCTGAGCTTTTATTTCCCCGAACCTGAACACCAGCGCTGAATGCGTTTCCGGCACAATGAATGCGGAATTGACAACGAGAAATAAAATGCCCGCCATAACAATACCAACTAAGGGAAGAGGTAATTTACTCATTTTAG
The DNA here is from genome assembly GCA_021604605.1 of Hyphococcus sp. Lineage (GTDB taxonomy): Bacteria > Pseudomonadota > Alphaproteobacteria > Caulobacterales > Parvularculaceae > Hyphococcus. The sequence continues at coordinate 829 of BQJH01000213.1, read as the reverse complement.
TTTGCTCCCTGTTGGCTGCGCAATTCATTTAAAGGCAGATAAGGCACAACACCCGATCCTGCATTTTCATCCACGATAATTTTATCCATATCCCCCAGAACACGCTCAACCGTTTCCAGATACATACGTTGACGTGTCACTTCAGGCGCTTTTGCGTACTCTGTGTATATCTCGTCGAAACGCGCTGCAGCGCCTCGTGCGTCGGCTGTCCGCTCTGTCGCATAAGCTCGCGCACCTTCCAAGATACGTTGAGCCTCACCGCGCGCTTCCGGCACGACCTGATTGGTATATTGTCGCGCTTGTTGAATAACAGTGGCCTGATTTTGTTCCGCTGCCTGAACATCACGGAACGCCTCATTGACCTCGTCCGTCGGCGGTTCAGCTCCCGACAGAAGGACACTACGCACATCAACACCCGCTTTATAGTCATTTAAAGCAGACTGCATAAGCTCACGGACCTGCGTTTGCACTTCCTGGCGACCATCCGTCTGGATAAAATCCAGGGTGTTACGCCCAATGACCTCACGCATCGAGGCTTCCGCAACCATGCGGATCAATTCCTCCGGCTCCAGAATATTGAAAGCAAACTGAGCAACGCCGGGCAATATTTCATCCTGTTCTGGGACAAGCCCTTCTTTAATTTTCCATTGTACAGTAAAGGCGACATCCACAATGTTTTTATCTCCGGTCAACATCAGCCCTTGTGAAAGCTGTCCTGATCGACGATCTTCCACAGGAATTTGTATCGGGTTAAAAGTTGTTACCTGATATTTCCGAGCATTTTGAACCGGTGCAGGGATATGCCAATTCAACCCTGGTGTTGTTACCT
>BQJH01000212.1 GCA_021604605.1 Hyphococcus sp. | reverse complement strand
GGCGCTATGGCCGGTCGCCTCGTCCCGCTTATGGCGGTTTTATATCTTGGCGCCGCGCTCATCATCATTGCGTTGAACATTTCCGCCCTGCCTGATGCGATCATGACAATTTTCAAAAGCGCCTTCGGGCTGGAGGCTGCAGGCGGCGGGCTGGTTGGCGCGTTGATTAACGGTATGCGCCGGGCGACCTATTCCAGCGAAGCCGGTGTTGGCTCCGCCGCGATTGCCCACTCGGCAGTTAGAACCAATGAACCGCTGACAGAAGGCTATGTAGCCTTGCTTGAACCTTTTATCGATACGGTCGTTGTCTGTACGATTACGGCGCTCGTAGTCATTTTAACCGGCGCTTATCTGCCCTTCCTGTATCAGCCGGATGCAGTTGGCATCGAGATTACATCCAACGCTTTTGCGGGCACATTCTCGTGGTTCCCGATCATCTTGTTAATCTCCTCAACTCTCTTTGCCTTCACGTCTGTGGTCAGTTGGGTTTTCTATGGCGCGCAAGCGGTTGGGTATCTCTCAAACGGTTCAAAAGCAGCGGACGCAACATTTAAAATTATGATCTGCATTATTCTTTCGACCAGCGCGGCCATCTCGGTCTCATCCATTCTGGATTTCATCGACTCGATGTTGTTCGCCATGGCGATCCCGAATATTCTGGTGCTGTATTTGATGCTCCCGGAAATCCGGCGGGATGTAAAAGCCTATGAGGCCAAACACGGACTTTAGGATTGATTAGGCGCGTGGGTGCGCCTTATCAAAAACCTTCAACAGATTTTCCTGATCGATTTTTGTATAGCGTTGCGTCGCCGCCAGCGATGTATGCCCAAGCAATTCCTGTATTGAGCGTAAGTCTCCGCCCGCAGATAATAGATGTGTCGCAAAAGAATGCCGCAAGGCGTGGGGTGTTGCCGTGTCAGGCAGGCCAAGCGCTGATCGCAAGCCCTGCATCAGACGTTGCGCCTGTCGGGCAGAAAGGCGTTTACCGCGCGTTGAAAAAAACAATGGGTCATCTGCATCAGCGCCATAGGGGCATGCCTCTACATAGACACCAATCGCTTCTCGGGCTTTATCGAGCACGGGCACGATCCGGGTTTTGGCGCCTTTACCCTTAATCCGTATTGTTTCGCTCAGCGGCGCCTCGCCCCAGCTTAATGAAAGAGCTTCTGAAACACGCAAGCCCGCCCCATAAATCAAAGTCAGAAGCGCTACGTCACGCGCCTTTTCCCAATTCTGTTTACGCGCCGACGTATTGGTCTTTTCCGCCGCCGCCAATAATTCACCCGCATCACTTTTGCTGATCGGTCTCGGCAACCGTTCTTTCGCGCGTGGCCCTCGCATCATCTCGATCGCATCATTGTCGATATCGGCGCGGCGGCGCAGAAATTTATAAAAAGATTTTAGGGCAGACAGTTCCAGCTTGATCGATTGAGGCTGCAAACCTTCATTGCGACGCATCGCCAGATAGCCACGAAAATCTTTCACTTCCAAGGTTGTTAAATGATCAAGGGTGGCGGCCTCACCGAGATGAACGCTCAAGAACCCATCAAAGCGTTCGAGCGTCGCGGTGTAGTTTCGCAATGTGTAAGGGCTCGCCCGTTTTTCTGATTTCAAATAGCGCACAAACTGCGCTTGCCAGTCAGCAAGCATCTCTGTTGAGGTCAGGCTGCGCTTTTGTTTCGCCATAGGCCTTAAAGGCAACCGCGAAGGTTAACAAAAGCTTTATTCAATAAAAATGATGGTTTCAAACTTCAGGTTCAAAATCCGGTAACCCGGTTTTTCTCGGCTTTTTCGGTTTTTTTGGCTTATCGGCTTCGGCAGCACGATCTTCCGCCTCTTTCGCCAACCGCAGCGCCTTTAGTTTTTCAGTTTTCTTTTGCGTCGCCCGGCGTGCTTTTTCCACCTCTGAGTGAGCGGCCTTCTTTTCCATTTCCCGCAAAAATTTGCTGGATGGTTGGTTGTTCGATGAATTCACGGTCGTTCCTCTTTGCAGTTATGTGTGGGCGCGACGTGGTGTGCTGATAGTTTTTCGCTACCAAACGAGTAAACGCTTATTGGCAGCATGGGCAGCAAATTATCCCGTATTTAAGAGAGAAAATTACGGGTCTAGCCCTTGACCATAGAGGCGATTGAAAAAAACACAATGGCGACAGAACGACGGAGGATTTACCCTCCGAGAGGTAAAAGGTCGCTATTTACTGCTCGGTTAGATTGGCGAGGTCAGCACGCAACACCTCAATCCCGAAACCAGTTTCTGAGGAGGTTGCGCGTATAAATGGATGTGCTGCCGGACGGCGTTGAATTTTTTGTTGCGTCTCAACAATAAGAGCATCAAGGGCTGTTGGCTTAATTTTATCCGTCTTGGTCAAGACGATCTGATAATTTACAGCCGCTTCATCCAGTAACGCCATAACATCTATATCGCTGGATTTTAAACCGTGCCGTGAATCCACCAAAATACAGGTGCGGCGCAAGACAGACCGCCCACGTAAAAAATCGCGGGTTAGTTTTGTCCAGGCATCCACATCTTTGCGGGACGCTCGCGCATACCCATAACCCGGCAAATCAACAAGACGCATCGCGCCAGCCAGATCAAAGAAGTTAATCTCGCGCGTACGCCCGGGTGTATTTGAGGCGCGCGCCAGGCCCTTCTGGTTCGTCAATGCGTTGAGCAATGTTGACTTGCCAACATTAGACCGGCCTGCAAACGCCACCTCAACCGGGCCTTCATCAGGCAAAGTGTCAAGCTTTACGACACCCAGCATAAACGTGCAGGCTTGCGCAAAAAGATGGCGGCCCGCTTCCATTTCTGCGGGACTAAACATGTCGTCGCTCGTCACGGTTTATTCGCCAGGCGCGGGCGTTTTGTCTTTCGCCAGAAATTTAAAGCGTTCGCCCCAATCGATGGTCACGCCATTGCGTTTCATAATAAACCATTGCTGCAAGATCGAGAGCGCTGTGTTCCAGAACCAGTAGAGAACCAATCCGGCTGCAAACGGCGCGAAGATAAAGACAAAGATAAATGGCATCATCGCGAAAATCTGCGCCTGCATCGGGTCCGCCGGCGGCGGGTTCAATTTCATCTGGAACCACATCCCAATGCCCATCAACAATGGCAGCACACCAATGCCGAGGAAGGCGCCAATAACCGGAACCGCCGTCGGGTCATACGGCAGAAGACCAAAGAGATTAAAGAGCGACGTTGGGTCCGGCGCAGAAAGATCCTTGATCCACAAAATGAATGGCTCATGGCGCATTTCAATCGTGACAAAGAGCGTTTTGTAAAGCGCGTAAAAAATCGGCATCTGCAATAAGATCGGAAGACACCCCGCAAGCGGGTTCATCTTCTCTTTCTTATAAAGCGCCATCATCTCTTGTTGCATCTTCATTTTGTCATCGCCAAAGCGCGCCTTCATTTTTTCAATCTCAGGCTGCAGCTTCTTCATTTTGGACATCGACTCATAACCCTTATTCGCAATGGGAAAGAGCAACGCTTTGACGATAAGAGTGAGAATCAAAATCGCGACGCCAAAATTGCCAATCAGATCACCAAAGAAATCCAACGTATAAAAGATTGGGCGGGTCAGGAAGAAAAGCTTGCCCCAATCTACGGCCTTGTCGAAATCGTGAACACCCAGTCCCCCCTTCTCTGGTGACGCCTCATAGGACTGGAGAATATCAACGTCTTTTACGCCGCCAAAAATATGTGACGTTAATGTCAGCGCCTCACCCGCCGACAATTTGCGAGTTGGCAAGGAGTAAAATGCACGAAAGATCGGTGATGTCTGATCGCCAATATTGTTCAATGTGGCGTTGATCGTTTCATCCTGAGGAGGGATCGCAGCGGCCAACCAATATTTATTGGTAATGCCAACCCAGCCGCCGACACCACTTTCAGCAACAGCCTTGTTCTTATTCTTGCGTAAGGTGTTATATTTGCGTTCCTGCAGCTTTGTGCCGATAACCCCAAGCGGGCCTTCGTGCAAAATCATACCACCGCGATTTTTTTCCGTGGGCATGTCACGCTGAATGACGAGCGCATAAGGCGTTAGGGATTGCTCTTCACCGCTGTCATTGCGAACGGTTTGTTCAACCGTGAACATATATTGCTCATCAACAGAGATTGTTTTTTCAAAAACAATTCCGTTTTGAGTTCGCGTTAAGATAATAGGTGTCTGCGGCGTGAGGACTGTCCCTTCGGACAGTGTCCAGACAGCTTTATCGCCGGGCGCATCATTTGCGATCCAACCTTGCTCCACATAATGGCCATGTTCGGCTTCGCGCGGTGTCAACAAACGGATGGTCGGACTGTCAGGGTCTAATGTCTCACGATACTGAAGCAGTTTAAGATCGTCGATACGCCCGCCCTGAAGGTTAATCGATCCCTCAAGATTGGCGGTACGGATCGGCACCCGGCCTGGCGCGAGCGCCAATGCGTCCTCAAGCGAAATCGTCGCATCACTAACGGCAAGCGCATCAATCCCGGTAAGATCGCGCTTAATTTCCGGCGCACTCTCCGCTGCCGTCTGTTGCGCTTCTTTCATGACCTCGCGCTGCGGCCCCATGATCAAAAGGTCCCAGGCTAAAAGCACGCCCATCGACAGGACGATCGCCATTACTAAATTTCGATCCATGTGAGCTCTCAAATTTCTTGCTTGAATGCGCTAAGCGCGCTGGTTTCTATTGTCCAGATATTACTATCTAAGGTCGGGGGTGCAGCCTTAAAAGAGCACGCTTCAAATCGTCAAGCAGTGCTTGATAATTGCGATCATACGCCGCTTTTCGGGCAATAAGAACATAATCCCTGCCTGCCTTGGCATATTGGGGAAAAACTTCCCGCGCTGCAGCTCTCAAGCGCCGGCGGATCCGGTTGCGAATCACGGCGCCGCCAATCTTTTTGGTCACGGTCAGCCCCAATCTTGCCTCTGGCTTGGCCTCCAGCTGAGGCGTATTTCCGGAAACCGCCGCCGGGCTTGGCCCGGAAAGCATCAAAAACCCTGGCATGTTGACCCTTTTCGCCCCCCGCAGGGCAAGAAAGTCTCGACGCTGGCGAATAGCGCCCATGCTAACGGGCTGCGTTGCCGCACTATCACACTGTTTTACAGGGTTTTTTTCAGTCAAACCTTAAGCAGAAAGCTTCTTGCGGCCTTTTGCGCGACGCGCAGCAAGAATTCTCCGGCCTCCAGTAGTCGCTTTGCGCGCACGGAACCCATGGCGGCGCTTACGCTTGAGCCGGCTCGGTTGATAAGTCCGTTTCATCGGTACGTCCTCTTAAATCATTAATCGCGGTGCGCTGCACGCGAAGGCGGGGAGATAGACTTTGACGCCCCTGCCG
>BQJH01000211.1 GCA_021604605.1 Hyphococcus sp. | reverse complement strand
CCGCCCTCGACGATGTAACCCCAGTGAGGCGGGTGATAATGTTTTTCGTGGCCAACACCGGGCGGGAAAGTGCAGCGCACGGTGCGCATCTCTTCATTTTCAAAAAGAGGTTCGCAAACCTTTTCACCTCTCCACCCTGCGTCAATAGCGTGTGGAAGTTCGCTCACCGTTTGCTGTTCTGCGAACTTGATGGCGCCGCCCGTTGCCGGGATTGGGTTTTCAACGTCCTGTGCAAATGCAGATGGAGAGAAAAAGAAAATAAGGATTGTAGTATAATTCACGATACGTCTCATCACCCCACACTCCCCTCGAGACTCACGCTCACCAATTTTTGCGCTTCGACGGCGAATTCCATCGGCAGTTCCTGCAGCACTTCCTTGCAGAAGCCATTGACGAGGAGCGCAACACTTTCCTCCTCGGAAAGACCGCGCTGCTGACAATAAAAAAGTTGATCTTCAGAAAGGCGTGATGTTGTCGCCTCATGCTCTAACAAAGCGGACGGGTTTTTGGTTTCCACGTATGGCACAGTGTGGGCGCCGCAATCATTGCCAATCAACAGCGAGTCGCACTGGGTGAAGTTGCGCACATTGTCGGCCTTGCGATGCACATTGACGAGCCCGCGATAGGTAGAATTTGACTTACCCGCAGAGATACCTTTGGAGATGATCCGCGAGCGCGTATCTTTGCCCAAATGGATCATCTTGGTGCCGGTGTCAGCCTGTTGGTGATTGTTCGTGATCGCAATGGAGTAAAATTCACCCTGGGAACCATCACCCTTTAATATGCAAGACGGGTATTTCCAGGTTACCGCAGACCCGGTTTCAACTTGTGTCCATGAAACTTTTGAATTGACGCCGCGACAGTCCGCACGTTTGGTCACAAAATTATAAATGCCGCCTTTGCCGTCCTTATCGCCGGGATACCAGTTCTGAACGGTGGAGTATTTAATCTCCGCCTCATCTTCAATAACGAGTTCAACCACCGCCGCATGGAGCTGATTTTCATCACGCATCGGCGCTGTGCATCCCTCAAGATAAGAGACGTAAGAGCCGGGCGCCGCAATAATCAACGTGCGCTCAAACTGCCCTGTATTGGCTTCATTAATGCGGAAATAGGTCGACAACTCCATCGGACAGCGAACGCCCTCCGGCACATAAACAAAAGTACCGTCAGAAAAGACTGCAGAATTAAGCGTTGCAAAAAAATTATCCGAGGTTGGCACCACCGTGCCGAGATATTTCCTGACCAGTTCAGGGTGTTCTCGCACGGCTTCTGAAATCGACATGAAAATCACGCCGGCTTTTTTTAATTCATTCTGAAATGTCGTCGCAACCGAAACAGAATCGAATACGGCGTCCACCGCAACCTTCGGTTTTGTTTCATCGGGATGGGTGCGCGCCTCGCCGGGGCTTTGTCCTGCCCCTTCAACCCCGAGCAAGACTTCCGCCTCTTTCAATGGAATGCCGAGCTTTTCAAAATCCGCCAAGATTTCCGGCGGGACATCATCAAGCGACTCATATTTCGCGCCGGTCGAAGGCTCGGCATAGTAATAAGCGTCCTGATAATCGATTTCCGGGTAATTGACCATTGCCCAGCTTGGCTCTTCCATCGTCAACCAGCGTTTAAACGCCTCAAGACGCCATTCGAGCAACCATGCCGGTTCTTCTTTTTTAGCGGAGATGAACCGGACCGTATCTTCGGATAAACCCTTCGGAGCTTTGACAGATTCAATGTCCGTCGTGAAACCATATTTATAGGTCTCAAGCGATTTCGCCGTCTCTACCGTTTCTCTGCTGATGGATTCTTTGACTTCGGACATTACAAATATTTCCGTCTTTCAAAAGCGTTCACTACCATCATAAATATTGCTGTGAGCAACACAGCGATTTGCCAATCCACATTAGAAACTGCCTGTTTCAAAGAAATTTCACCCGAATGTGCGGCCATGAAAGAAAACAAGACAAACATCAAAGACAGACAAGTACAGAATGCGATTTGCAAAATCTCATGCGCACGAAAGTAATATTTATTGTCTTGAGACTGACGTCCATACTGTAGGTCTATCGTTGGTGGAAGATACTCTTCGGCAAGAATCGTCGAAAAAGATGCGGATTGTTGCTTGTCATTTATCAATTTTTTGCATTCTAACGAATTTTGCCATGCCTCGAATGCGGCTTTGCTTGGAAACGACAAAAGTAAAACAATATCTTCTTCCCAAGCACCCTCAATTAAACCGGGGTGGGCATCAGCCGAGAGTATCTGTCCCTCGTAGCGGATTATGACTTTTTCAAATCTTGACCAGAAACGATGATACAAATCGTCATCTTTAACAGAGACATGAGATATCGCATACACCATCACGCCGCCCCAAGCCCATTTGCGAGCACGACTGTCACATCGGCGCCAGCGTCGCGATGTTTGGCGATAGTCTGGTATTCTTCCGACATTGCCCATTCGAGAAACGCGCGCTTGTCAGGAAATTGCATGATGACAGCCCGGTCGCCATTCCATTCGCCCTGCACAGTTTTTGCCGAAAAATCAGCCGCAAGAAGCTTGCCTTTGAATTTTTCAAAGACACCCATAAATTGTGCATCATATTTATCATATTCAGCGCGGTCTTTGATCTTGATTGTTGCGATGGCGTAAACGGTCATGCCGCCCTCTCCTTTATGCGCGCATAGGCTTTCGGCCACTCATGGATGAAAGCGGCGGCGTCATCTTCGGTTGAGTTCCAGCCAAGGGACACACGGATCGAAGACGTTGCGTCTTCTTCACTGGCCCCCATGGCGACCAGAACATGACTTGGTTTTGTTTTGCCTGAAGAACATGCCGTCCCCGCAGACACGGAAAGTCCGGCAAGGTCCATGGTCATCAACTGCGTGGCCCCGGAAAAACCGGGCGCAGATAAACAAAGCGTCCCGGGAAGGCGGTCTTCTTCTGCGCCCCAGATTTTGGCGCCAGTCGCTAACGCCGCCGCCTGCATCTGATCGCGCAACGCGGCGATCTCTCCCGCTCTCGCAAGGCTTTGCTTTGCCAATTCACAAGCTTTACCGAGCCCGGCAATGCCCGGCACATTATGCGTGCCTGCCCGGCGATTTTGTTCGTGCCCGCCGCCGCGCATAACCGGCTCAAGCGGTAGGTTCGGCGACACAACGAGGGCGCCAACGCCGACTGGTCCACCAAATTTATGGCCGGTCAGCGATAATATATCCGCGCCGGACATCACAAAATTGACAGGCACCTTACCAACGGCCTGCGCTGCATCACAAAACAACAATCCACCTGCATCATGGATGATATCCGCTGCCTCTCGAATAGGCTGCAAAACGCCAGTCTCATTGTTTGCAAACATCAGGCACACAAGAAAGCCGCCATCCGCCTCTGGAGCGTAGTCCGCCAAACGCTGGCGTAACCAATCAAGATCAACAAGCCCGGAAGACGTCGCAGGAATAGTTTCAACTTCTGCGCCCGTGGTCGCCGCATTGGCGCCGACAGCAGCATGCTCTATCGCACTGACAAAAATACGTTTGATGTTGTGCGGCTTTATCACACCATGCAGCGCGTAATGAATCGACTCCGTGCCGCCGCTCGTAAAGATCACACCATTGACCGGCGCATTCACCAATGAGCGAACCTTTTCACGCGCATCCTCAAGAATTTTATGCGCCGCACGTCCCTCTTCATGAACAGACAAAGAATTACCATCAGCACGCATGGTTTCAGCGATTACATCAATCACTTCCGGGCGAACAGGCGCTGTTGCATTATGATCAAGGTAATGTCGTTTCACTACACCGCCCCCGCAAGCTGTTTTTCTTTTGGCGCATTCACCGCCGCCATGCCGGCGACCCGCTTTTGCAAAATATCGTCAAGGGTCACAGCGTTCAGAAAAAGTTCAATCTGGCGTCCAAGCTCATCCCATAAATCATGAGTGAGGCAGCGCGCTGTTGTTCCCTGACACCCGATATTGGAGCCGCCAGCGCATGCAGTCGTCTTAATCTCTTCGTCAACAGCGGCGATAATGTCGGCGATACGAATATCCGCTGGCGCTCCGGCCAAGGCGTACCCACCGCCAGCGCCGCGCGCACTGATCACCAGCTCCGCCCGCTTCAGCTTCGCAAAGAGCTGCTCAAGATAGGAAAGTGAAATCCCCTGGCGCAATGCAATATCAGACAACGACACCGGCCCATCAGCTTCAACCGCCGCGAGGTCTGCCATAGCGGAAACCGCATATCTGCCTTTGGTTGTCAGTTTCACTTCAAATCCTTTTGACGCACCCGTTCTCTCCCCTCACAAGCTGGCGTAAGGTCGAAAACATGCTATACGCGCGCGCTGGTCGGGCTTCTTGGCAGCGGAAATAGGTATTCCTACTAATTTAGTCAACATTATTTCGGCGAAATTTACAGGAAATATCAAGGATTTTTCAATTTTTCCATTCAGTAGCCAACCTGAGACTAGGGGTATTTAGCCCCACCTTTTGAACAGTAAGAAGGAAGACGATGCCAGAAGTCATTTTTACCGGCCCTGAGGGGCGCCTGGAAGGCCGTTATCAAAAGGGAAAAGGCGACAATCCCCCTGTTGCTCTGGTTCTCCACCCGCACCCGCTATTTGGCGGGACGATGAATAATCGCGCCACATACGAGCTTTACCAAATGTTCGTGCGCAAAGGCTTTTCGACGATGCGGTTCAATTTCCGCGGCGTGGGCCGCAGCCAGGGCGAATATGAGCAAGGCCAGGGCGAGCTTGCCGACGCGGCGACGGCGCTGGATTACATGCAGCAGATGAACCCCAACGCCCCCTTTGCATGGGTTGGCGGATTTTCTTTTGGCTCATGGATCGCCATGCAGCTCCTGATGCGTCGACCGGAAATCGTTGGTTTTATCTGCGGTTCAACGCCCGCCAACCTTTATGACTTTTCGTTTTTAGCGCCCTGCCCTTCATCAGGCATCGTTATCCATGGTGAGCTCGATAAAATCTGCGCGCCGGAAGAAACCAATGGCATGGTTGAACGCACCCGCACTCAAAAGGGGCGTAAAATCAAATTTCAGATTGCGCCCGGTGCTGACCATTTCTTCGAGACCCATATAGATGAGTTTGTTACGATCGCTGAAGAATATCTCGATGCGCGGCTCGCTTATGACAGACCCGAAGGGGAGTATCACGGCGAAAAGCCTTGAGGTGAAAAGCTTGAAACCGACGAACTCGCTCTGTCGGTTTTGAAAGAATTTAACCATTTTCTGCCATATGACGCTGTCTGAAATTAAATTGCCGGTGCGTATGCTAAATTTCTTTTCAAACAACAATAGCGTTAGCTTTTTGTTCACTTCCGTCTTTCGAACACTGATTGGC
>BQJH01000210.1 GCA_021604605.1 Hyphococcus sp. | reverse complement strand
GGGCGAGCGTATGAACCGTTTATTCCTTTTTATTCCAATTATATTGTTCGTCGCTGTCGGGCTTTTCTTTGCTTATGGCTTGACGCGCGATCCAGCACGTATTCCTTCGGAATTAATCAACCAACCTTTGCCTGCCATTCATCTCGCGGCGATTGACGGGTTTGATGCGGATCTCACAACTGAAGTCATGACGGGTGAGGTCGCGCTTCTCAATGTGTTCGCCTCATGGTGTGTGAGTTGCCACATCGAGCACCCCTTGTTGATGAAGCTGGCGCAGGAAAATGCAATTCCGGTTTACGGTTTAAACTGGAAGGACAAGCCTGGTGATGGCGCGGCGTGGCTGGCAAAATATGGCAACCCTTATACGTTGGTTGGTGACGATCAGGACGGGCGGGTTGCGCTCGATCTTGGCGTTACGGGCGCGCCGGAAACATTTGTCATCGATAAAGAGGGGCGCGTTCGGTATAAATATTTAGGCCCCATTACAGAAGAAGAATGGGCGCGGATTTTTGTTCCATTGATAGAAGAGTTGCGCCGGTCATGAGAGTTTTATTGGCGCTGGTTTTTATCTTATTCACGGGGGCTGCGCTAGCGGTTGAACCCGATGAAATGCTTGATGATCCGGTGCTCGAAGCGCGTGCGCAGGAACTGGATGAGTTATTGCGGTGTGTGGTTTGTCAAAGCCAGAGCTTGGCGGAATCCAATGCACCGCTGGCGAAAGACCTGCGGCTTCTTGTGCGCGAACGTCTTGTTGAGGGCGATACCAATGAGCAAGTCATCGCCTATATTGTTGAGCGCTATGGCGACTATGTATTGTTGAAGCCGCCATTTCAGCAGAACACGCTTTTTCTCTGGTTTTTTCCAGCAGTTATTTTTGCCGCTGGGATCGGCGGGTTGGTTTTTTATTTGCGCCAGCCGGCACGTGCATCAAACCCCAAGCCGCTCAGTCCTGAAGAAGAGGAAAAACTTCGCCGCCTGGTGGACGGAGAAGACGAATGATCTGGGTGTTCATTGCGCTGATCTCGACAGCGGTTCTCGCTTTCTTAGTGCAGCCCTTTTTCAGTAAAAAGGCGGAAGGTAATTCCGTTAGGGATCGGGACTACCTCATTGCACAAATAAAAGAACTTGAAGCGCAACACGGTCGCCAGAATATGGCGGAGGAAGAGGCGGATGCAGCGTTATTGGAGGCGCGTCGTCGTTTGTTAGAGGCAGAAACTGATGCGGAAGGGCAAACTAAGAAATCTGTGAACAGTTTTTTGCGTCATGCGAGTGTTATCTTGATTGCTCTCATGCCCGTTGCGGCAGTGGGGCTTTATATGGCGACCGGCAACCCGAACCTGTCGCCCTCAAGCCATTCTCCTAAAGACACAAATGTTGGAACAATACAGCCGCCGCAAGATATCAACGACATGTCGCCGGAAGATCGCGCCGCTATGATTGAGACGATGGTTGAAGGGTTGGCGGCAAGGCTCGAAGAATCGCCAGATGATCTGGAAGGCTGGTTGATGCTGGCACGCTCATACGGCGTGCAGGGAGAGTTACAAAAAAGCGCTGATGCTTACGGGCGCGCTGCTGCGCTCGCGCCAGACAATCTTGATATTCGAGTTGCGCATTTGCAATCAGAATTATCTATGATGGACCTGCGGGCGCCCCACATTACCGAGCCTATGCTATCGGCTTTGCTGCAAGTAGAGCGCCTTGATGCAGAGCACCCTTTGGCGCTTTATTTTCTGGGGCAGGCGGCCGCTGAAACTGGCGAGCCCGAACAGGCGCGTCAATATTGGGAACGTCTTGAAGTAACGATGCCGCCCGGTTCAGATGCGGCGCTCAGCCTGCGCAAAATGATCGATGCGCTCTAGCTAATCTATTCTGCGCCCGCTTTTTTAGCATATTCCCAGGCGAGGATGGCGAGTGGTGCAATCTGTTTACCCATCGCCATGGCTTGCGGCGAGGACGCATTGCCCTGCAAGGCTCTGGCGTAAACGCCTTGGGCGATTGAGCCAAGACGGAACATGTTATAGGCGAGGCAAAAATTGAGATCGGGAATGCTCGCGCGGCCGGTTCTTTTGCCATATCGCTCAACCGCTTCCTCTAATGTAGGGATAGCTAACTCATTCAGATCCATCCCCGCAAGGCCGCCCCGTACCTGCGGGGGGAAATGCCACGCCATCAAAAAATACGTAAAGTCTGCAAGCGGATGACCAAGTGTCGATAACTCCCAATCCAGCACGGCGAGTGATTTTGCCTCTGTCGGGTGCATAATGACATTATCAAACCGGAAGTCACCGTGAACGATACTGGTCGCGTCTTCCTGTGGGATCGCCGTTGGCAACCAGGCGATCAGATTATTCATCGCATCGATCGTCTCGGTTTCAGCAGCCTGATATTGCTTTGACCAGCGCCCGATCTGGCGTTCAAAATAATTTCCCGGCTTGCCGTAATCGCTAAGACCAATGGCGGCATAGTCAGTCATGTGTAGATCGGCGAGTGTGTCGATTAAGGCGTTGTAAAGGGGCTTTCGTTCTTTGGGATCAGCGTCCGGTAAGCTAGCGTTCCAAAAGATGCGCCCCTCTACAAAATCCATAATAAAGAATTCGGTGCCGACAATATTTGCGTCTTCACACAAGGCGTAAGTTTTAGGAACGGGAAAACCGGTTTTGCCGAGCGCTGTCATCACTTTATATTCGCGGTCAACGGCATGGGCAGAGGGAAGAAGCTTGCCCGGCGGTTTTCTCCGCAGGACATATTTTTTTGTTGCTGTCGTTAAGAGGTATGTGGGGTTGGATTGCCCGCCTTTGAATTTTTCAATTTTTATCGGGCCTTTAAAACCGTCCACATGCTCGTTCATATATTGAACGAGACTGACCTCATCAATTTTAAGGTGCTCCGGCGCTTCTGTTACGCCAGTGAAGTCGTCTGCATCGTTTGGCATGGGCGGCTCCTTTAAAACTTTGGAAAATTTTCGGCCACAAGAAGAGCGCCAATCAATAAAAATCCAATCCCTGCGATGAGTTTCAATGGCAAGAAAGCTAGATAACGGTCAGCGGCGGCGCCCAGCATGATGGCTATGGCGGTAGATAGGATTAAGGCGCCAGACGCAGCGGTGAAAACAAGTAGCTTGGATTGAGGATTGTCGGCGGAAAAGAGCAGTGTTGCTAATTGTGTTTTGTCGCCTAACTCGGCCAGGAAAACCGTTGTAAAAATCGTTAGAAATAAGGACATCAAAACTCCGTTCCGATCTTTTCATGAAAGTCATAAAAGGCGGCGACAACGCGAGCGGGCGCTTCGGTATGGGGGTAGTGGCCAATATCTTCGAACAAAACCGCGTCGGCTTCAGGTACAATTTCACGATAGTATTCGTAGAGGTGTTTACCAGAAACTGGGTCAGCGCCGCCATCGATCAATCGTAATGGCGCCCGCGTGTTAATCAGCGCGCCAACCCAGCGTTCGCGATTGGCTTTGCGTTCAGGAATATATTGCAGCAGCTTGTGGAGTTGTTTGTGTCCATCGTTTTCGCGGATCAGCGCCCAGTGCCCATCAATTTCTTCGTGCGAGGCTTTTGTGCTGGGACCAAAAATATTATCAAAGGTTGCGCGAAATTTCTCCTTGGTCATCATCGCGCCAATGAGAAATCCAAGCGGCGTCAGCCCCAGCTTTTGAATTGGCCGCGCGCGGTGCTGCTCCGGGAATAAACCGCCATTTAAAAAGCACATGGATTTTAAAGAAAAACTGAGGCTCGCCTCATTGTGCCGGGCGAGGAGTTCCTGTCCGACGCTGTTGCCGTAATCGTGGACAAATGCATGCGCTTCACCGATACCCAGTCGTTCCAGCAATGCCTCTTGCAAATCGGCTTGATCGATCAGGCTATATTCAATGTTGCCGGGTTTGTCCGAGAGCCCAAAGCCGAGCATGTCCATTGCGGCGAGATTGAACTTGTCTTGCAGTTGCGGCCATGTCGCCGTCCAGTCCCATGATGATGTCGGGTAGCCATGGATCAGCAATAGCCATGGCTTATCTGCATCCGGCGACGGGCTTGTCCAATAGGCGATCCGCTGGCCTTTCGCCTCAAAAAATTCTGCCTCGGAGCGCCAGGCATCAAGCGGCTTCATGATGCGCGTCCTACGTTTCGGGGCTCATCCCGCTTGAGTGCG
Organism: Hyphococcus sp.; assembly: GCA_021604605.1. Taxonomy (GTDB): domain Bacteria; phylum Pseudomonadota; class Alphaproteobacteria; order Caulobacterales; family Parvularculaceae; genus Hyphococcus. The sequence continues at coordinate 1,217 of BQJH01000210.1, read as the reverse complement.
CGCCAGGCGATGTCGCGGCGATAAAACCCTTGCGGCCAGTCAATAGCCTCAACGCCGGCATAGGCGCGGGCCACCGCTTCGGAGATGTCGGCGCCGGTGGCGGTGATGTTTAAAACCCGGCCGCCATTGGCGAGCATGGCGCCGCCTTCTTCCGTAACGCCGGCATGAAAGACGACAATTCCGGGCAGTGCGTTAGCGCTATCAATATTTTTGATGGTCGAGCCTTTTTCATAGGCGCCGGGATAGCCGTCTGCGGCCATGACAACGAGGGCAGCCGCCTCTTCGCTCCATTCAAACTCTTTGCCTTCAAGATCGCCAGTTGCCGCTGCATAAAGTATGGGCAAGATATCGTTCTTCATACGACGCATTAATATCTGACATTCCGGATCGCCAAACCGCGCATTAAATTCAACAAGGCGCGGGCGTTCATTTTCGATCATCAACCCCGCATAGAGAACGCCGACATAGGGCGCGCCACGCTTCGCCATTTCTACAACAACAGGCTCAATCAGCTCATTCATCGTGCGTTGATAAACCGTCTCCGTAAAAACCGGCGCCGGGGAGTAAGCGCCCATGCCGCCGGTGTTAGGCCCTTTGTCGCCATCATAAGCGCGCTTGTGATCTTGCGCGGCGATCATCGGGATAACGGTTTTACCATCGGTGATTGCAAAGAAACTTGCTTCTTCACCGGTCATGAATTCCTCGATGACAATTTCGGCGCTGGCCTCGCCAAATTGCCCGGCCAGCATGTCGTGAACGGCGGCATCGGCGTCTTCCAGCGTTTCGGCGATGACGACGCCTTTACCAGCGGCGAGGCCGTCCGCTTTAATGACATAGGGGGCGCTCTGCGTGCGCAAGAAGGCTTGGGCTTCTCGCTCATCGGTGAACTTTCCGTAAGCCGCTGTCGCTGCGCCCGCCGCCTCGCAAACCTCTTTCATGAAGCTTTTTGAAGTTTCCAGCCCTGCGGCTGCTTTATCGGGTCCGAAACAAGCAATGCCGTTAGCGCGCATGGCGTCGCCAAGGCCCTGGGCCAGCTGCGCCTCTGGCCCGACGACCACAAGATCGACGCAATTTTCTTGTGCAAAGGCGGTCAGTCCCTTTATGTCATTGTCGCTGACGGCAATCGGCTCACCGATGGACTTGAGACCCGGGCCATTGCCGGTCACATACAGACGGGACAAAATTGGACTTTGCGCGATCCGCCATCCCAAGGCATG
>BQJH01000209.1 GCA_021604605.1 Hyphococcus sp. | reverse complement strand
GTAAGAATTGGCGCCATGCCAAAATATTTGCATACGGATGAACTCGTGCGCGGCAATGCATTTTGCAATGCGGGTCTCTTTGTCGCCATCCTGCTTGGGCTTTTTATTGGCGGCATTCTCGTTGAACAGCCCAACGGCGCGACTTTATTAAGCCTCTCTTTGTTTTCAGCTTCGCTCCTCGGCTGGGTCGCAATTTTGCGGGCGCCCAAAGCAAAACCCACCGCGCCTGACCTCAAACTGGATTTTAATATCTTCACCCAGAGCTGGAAGATTTTGTCCTTCGCGTTTACAGCGCCAGGTATCGCCCGCCCGCTCCTTGGCGCGGCGGCGTTTTATTACATGACAACATTGGTGACCGTCTTAACGCCAATCTATGCACAACAAATCTGGGGCGCAGGCGGCGGGGTCGCAAACGCCATCATGGGATTGTTTGCTATCGGCGCCGGGGTCGGCGCCATGTCCGCAGCTATGCTTTCCGGCAAAAGCACCGGACTTGATTTTGCGACCGGCGGCGTCGGCGCATCGGCGATCTTCATCCTCATCATCTTCTTCCTGAGTGCTGGCGCACCGGGCCCGGCGCCGGAGTTGGCCAATGGCGGTAATTTGATGAGCATTGGTGAGTTTTTTGCCCAGCCAAATATCTGGGTTTTGTGCCTTGCCTTTTCCGCCTCGGCGGCTGCGCTCGGGCTTTACATGGTGCCATTACAGGCAGCCGCGCAGCGCCGGGCGCCGCCGGAACGTCGCGCCCGCATTCTCGCCGCTGGCAATATGATGAACGCCGCCGCTGCCATGGCCGGGTCGCTCTCCGTCCTGTTTGTCACCAATACAGGATTGTCCGCTGACAAAGCGCTCTTGTTCGTGGCTGCCCTTCAAGCCGCAATAACCGGGTATATGGTCCATCGCTGGCGCAGTACCCCACGCGGGCTCTATGATGAGATACCCTCCACTTAACGCCCTCCCGCAGGTGAGTTTTCCCCAGCCTTACAAAGGCGGTCTTTGCCGAAACCCGGCCGATCTGTTAAGACCCGGTTAACTTTTGCGCGCCCATCAAGGCGTTTTCTGTATTTTTAAGCCCGATTTTCGGCTTGTCGCGTAACAATCTAGTCGCTGCCCTCATCAGCGCTTAACCGAACGGCAAGGACAAGGCGGTAAATTAACTCATTATGGGCTTGTCATTTTTCATCATTGCGACCTGTCTCTTGTTCGGATTTATCGCCGCGATGCTATCGCTGCGTCCGAACCTGTTGCCCGAAATCGGCGCGCATTTGCGTCAGGCCGAGCCGATGAAAAAGTTTTCACCACGCAACACGCTTTTCATTATTGGCCCAACGGCCAACCACACAGCCTGCCGGATGCAACGGAAATTACTAAAACCCGCAATCCCTGCGCTGATCCGGGAAGATGTGTCTGTAATCGAAGTCTATGGCGATGACACGCCGCGAAAAAATGGCGACGAGATCGAATGGCTTGACCCTTCGCTTCTGCGCCACGCGCTGGATGCAGAACATGGGTTCTTTTTGATCTATGTCGACCCTGACGGTAAAACCCGTTTTCGCAGTGAAGCGCCCATGGTGACAGCGGATATTCTGCGCCGCGCCCATCTGGAAATTTCACAGCCCGGCGGCGGCGCAAAGAAAAAGTCTTCCGTTCTGAAAAAACTTCGCGCAGCTTAACCAACCCGGTCAGCGCAAGTTAGGCGGGACGACCAATCGAGGAATACTCAAACCCATGTTCCGCCATTTCCGCTGGACGGTAAATGTTGCGAAGGTCCACCATGATCGGCGCTTTCATGAGGGATTTAACCCGTTCAAGATCAAGCGCTCTGAACTCGTCCCATTCCGTGATGATGACAACAGCATCCGCGCCTTCTAAAGCCTGATACGGCCCTTCGACATAATCGACATCATTGAGAACCAGTTTGGCCTCTTCCACCCCGGCGGGGTCGTAGGCACTGATCTTGGCGCCGGCGCTTTGTAGCGCGGAGACAATATCAATCGCCGGTGAATCGCGCATGTCGTCTGTGTTCGGTTTAAAGGTCAGGCCCAAAACGCCAATCGTCTTGCCTTCTATCGAGCCGCCGCAGGCAGCGATCACACGATCAGCCATTTGCTTTTTGCGAGCGTCGTTAACCTCAACAACGGTTTCCACAATCCGCGCCGGTGCGTTGACGCTTTGCGCTGTACGAACGAGCGCAAGCGTATCTTTCGGGAAACAAGAACCGCCATAGCCGGGGCCCGCATGCAGGAATTTTGATCCGATCCGGCCGTCAAGACCGATGCCCTTGGCAACCTCCTGAACATTCGCGCCGACCTTCTCACAGAGATCAGCAACCTCATTAATGAAAGTGATCTTGGTCGCAAGAAAGGCATTCGCCGCGTACTTAATCAACTCGGACGTAGAGCGGTTGGTAAAGACGATCGGCGTCTCATTAATATACAGCGGGCGATATAATTCGCGCATGACCTTTATGGCCCGATCGTCTTCAGCTCCGACCACGACCCGATCCGGGCGCTTAAAATCCTGAATGGCAGCGCCTTCGCGCAAAAACTCCGGATTAGAGACAACGGAGAACTCAGCACCGGCGTTGGTTTTCTTGATAATCTGTTCGACTTCGGTACCGGTGCCGACAGGTACAGTCGATTTCGTGACAACGACTGTGTAACCCTCAAGGACGCGGGCAATTTCTTCTGATGCGTTATAAACGTAGGAAAGATCAGCAAACCCGTCGCCGCGGCGCGACGGTGTGCCGACCGCAATAAAGACTGCATCCGCATTCGGCACTGAGGTCAGGTCTGTGCTAAAAGACAACCGCCCCGCCTTGACGTTTTCCGCCACCAGCGCCTCAAGACCTGGCTCGTAAATCGGCATAACGCCAGCTTCAAGCTTTTCGATCTTTGTTTCATCTTTATCGACGCAAACGACCTCATGGCCGAAATCTGCAAAACAAGCGCCGGAAACTAATCCGACATATCCGGTGCCGATCATGGTCACGCGCATGGCGATCCCCTGCTTTTATGGCCGCCTGGACAAAGCCAAAGGCGGCAAGTTTTCAGTATGGTGTTCTTAGAGCTTCACCCAAAAAGATCAACGTCACCGAAACGCATTGTCGCTGACTTTTGAGCAGGGCTCTTAGAGCCTAATCCATAAGGCTCAAGGCCGGTCTCGAAGAGTGAGAATCAGACGTCACTCTCAGCCAATCGATGCTCCTACGGCTCTAATTCTTAAAGAGTAAGAGCCTGATGGGCATGAAGGCTCAACACCGTAACGTCTGACCATCTCTTCTGTCATTGTTGCTGGCTTTTGAGCAGGGCTCTTAGACGGCGTTTTTTGGGAAAATCACCGCCAAAATCGTCATCAGCAGAATTTTGAAATCAAACCAGATCGACCAATTGTCAATATAGGAGAGATCATAGCGTACACGCTGTTCCATCAGCTCGTTTTCCGAGGTCTCTCCTCGAAACCCGTTGACCTGCGCCCAGCCCGTAATGCCGGGCTTAACCTTGTGACGACCTGAATAATTCTCAATTAATTGAGCATATTGGTGATTATGGGCAAGCGCATGAGGTCGCGGGCCAACAAGGGACATATCCCCCTTCACCACATTGATAAGCTGGGGCAGTTCATCGAGGCTATAACGGCGCAGGAACCCACCAAGCGGCGTAATCCGCGCATCGCCAACCGCGGCTTGCTTAATCTCGTCGCCATCCTCAGCGACCGTCATGGTGCGGAACTTATAGATTTTGAAGACAGCGTTATTAAACCCATGCCGCTGCTGAACGAACAAGGCTGGTCCTTTGCTTTGTAACTTCACCGCGCAGGCAATGAGCAACAGCAACGGGCTCGCAATAACCAACAAGATTGTGCCGAGAACAAAGTCCTCAACCGTCTTTAAGACACCACCCCAATCTTCCAAAGGACGCTGATAAAGTGAGAGAACATTTGCGTCGCCAACGCGTGTAACAGCGCCGCCTGTATGATCAAGCCAGTGAATGTTCGGGCAGATCGAAATGGTGACAGGCAGTGAAGAAAGCCGCCGTGATATGCGATCCATATCCTCTTTCGATGTGCGCGGCGTTGCGATCACGATATCGTCGATCTCACCATTACGTGCAGCTTGCTCCAAGGCGTTTAAATCGCCGCTGACCCCGGCGGTATGTTCGTCTCCCATTGAAGCAAGGCCAGGATCAAAAATGCCGGTGATGGTGATGCCGTTTTCAGCGGAACCTGCTTTTTCAGCGAAACGAGCTGCAAGTTCTGTGGCGCCAACAACCGCGATACGGCGAGTAAAAACACCGCCTTTGCGGATCATGTCGCGCAAAATATAGGACGCGACGCCGCGCGATAAAATCAAAAAACCAACTGCGGATATGGACCAGAATAAAAGCCAGACCCGCGAAAAATTCTCGGAAATTTTTAACGCAAAACCAAACGCCAAAAGTCCAAGAACCGTCAACACCCACCGGGACAGGATCGCCCGTATGTTCCAGGTCGCAGACAGAAGTTGGTCAAATTCATAATAGCCGTCACGGCGCATCAAGGTCGTCACGCCCGTGGCGCCAACAATGCCGGCAGCCGCATAATACTGAAAATCAAAAGGCAGGAAGAGAACAAAAGCATGGTAAGCATACGCAACCAACACTGATGTTCCGATCACCGCAATGAAGTCGATGAACTGGACAATATCACCAAACAAAGCACGTGACGCAGATGTTGGGCGGCGGCGCGCGCGCTCATAGGTGTCCGTTTTATCGATGTGCGTTTCGGCCATCGCCCCGTCAACTCTTACTACAGCTCAAATTCTATAGGCTATTTTTGCTAATTTTTCTTAACCATCGCTAATTTTCAGCCTTTTCCAGGGTGACATACTGAATAACAGGCAATTATGGCAAGATTGTCTCAAGATAGTTTACGGCCCATCCTTTGCCTATCAAAAGGGTATATTAGGGCGCATCGGGCGTCGTAAGGGTTACTTGTGCCATGTCGAAACAATTTGCCTCTTTTCATGTTACCTGGCGTGACGCCAAATGGGGACCTATCGGTCTTTTCGCCAATGAGCGTGATTATGGCCGCGCGGCAGCCGGAGCGCTTCAGGAGCGTCTCAACCAGCTCGCCGATGAAGGCTGGATCATCCAGGATATCATTCCGGCGACCGGCTTGACGCCAAAGCAGACGGCTGCTTTTACAGTGGTCGCTTTTCGCTAGGTAAACCTGACCGCTCGAAAAATCTGGCAGTTAGAAAAAATCTGGCGCGATCAAACCAAAGCGTCACCCAAAACGCTTGCATCAAATTAAAAGCTGTTCCATGCCGAGTCCATGAAAAATTCTCATCAAAATGACACCGCTATTCTTGATGTGTTTTGTGATCTGGCGCTCGACGCCGGCGCCAAAGCGCTCGAAATTTATGCCAGCGAATTTGTTGCTGAT
>BQJH01000208.1 GCA_021604605.1 Hyphococcus sp. | reverse complement strand
GTTCAAGGTTGTTCGGGCTGGATGTGGTTGGCCAGGCGTTGGTGGAAATGGTTTCCGTCGCCGTCCCATCACAGGAAGACCCGGTGGAACAAACCGATGTCTCGGTCAGCTTGTAGATCTGGTCACCATTTTGCAGCGTTGATGAGCCGTAATAGCCATAATAACGCGCCTGCTTCTGGGCGTAGGTGTAGCGCGTCTCAGGTCGCGAGAGAGAACCGCCGCCATCCGGGTCCGGCAGCTTCTCGGTCAACACACCGCCATGATTGGAATCATAGGTGTAATTGGTGACATTGCCTAACGCGTCTGTTGTCGTTGTTGGCTTGTTGCAGGTTTTCGTGTTGGTGCAGGAAGACGGGAACGATGCCGACGTAACGATATCGGCAAGGCCGGAACCGGACTTCGCATCGACGCGCGTTTCCGTGACATTGCCGCGAGCGTCATAGGTGTAGGTTGTATAATTGCCCTCCGGCTTGGTCTCTTTGGTCTTGCGGCTATAGCTGTCATATTCGTAGGACGTGGTGCGATTGAGCGGGTCTTTGATCGATTGGAGTTCAATCTTCAACCGCTCAAATGAAACGATGTCGCCGAGGGAATAGACCGGGTTGATCATCCACATTTTGGAGACGTAAACCGTGTCATTATTGCTGGGGTCCGTGACCGTGACGGTCCGCGTGGCGCCATTCGTCGATCCGATATTACCCGAGTCAGAATAAGCATAATCCCAGGTCTCACCGTTTAGCGTGACGGACGTGACCCGTGGTTTTTGTTCACCGGCAAGCGACAGGGTCGTATCAAGCTCATAGGTGACAACGATATCGTCGACAGTCGAACCGGGGAGTTTGATCTTCTCAACATATCGCTGCTCATACCCAGTCGTGTATGTGAACGTCGTGACGCCGCCTTCTGCATCGGTGATGGTCTCTAATCGCGCATTGCCATCGCCCGTATAGGTAAATTCAGGCCAATCGCCAGAGTAAGAGCTCGACAGAACAGAGAGATTGTAAAGCGTCGTCTTTGTCGGCGTAATCCAGTCATTATAAGTTCCCGCCGTGGTGGGGACCGTATTGGAGTCATAGGTCATCACCATACGGTAACCATAATTGCTGGTTACAGACCCGAGACGCAGCACATCCTCAGAACAATTCCCGACATGAGGTTTAGGTTGCCCCAGCGCTTCACTTTCATAACTCCAGGTGAGCTTTTCACCATCAGGTTTGGTCTGCGATGTAATCAACCCGACCTGGCCTTCATACCCCGCGAACATGGCCGGTTCGCCCGAATAGGCGTTGCCAAATTCTGTGACCGTGCCGTCAGATGACGTGTATGTGTAATTATGACCGTTTGTGCCGACAGCCGTACGCGTGAGCGTGGCGCCATTGCCTTCTTCATTGGTAAAAGTGCCCAAAGCGGACAAAGTAAAAATGGTCGCTGAGTTCAGGCCATTGACCTGATAATACCCCGCATCCGTTGTTGAGTTGGTTTTTTTCTTGGTGATCGACGCATTATAGTTCCCCATGGAGAGCTGCCAGTTTTCGCCTCCCGCACCCGCTTTCACGGCATACGTCAAGCCGCCATTATCAGGATCGCCAATGGACATGGTCGGCCCGCGTGTCGGGCTAAAAGAGCCAAGCGCGACATCAACGCCATTTGAATCAACATGGATGCTCCCAGGACGAATAGGGCCTGAATAGGAATGAGAATTACTCGGACCCTGCCCGCATAGCTGCCAGATGGCGTGGGCTGGCGACAAACTCGATGCGAGCATCACCGATGCAATGGCTGCGCCTTTCATCATGCGTTTGAATGAGTTTGTCTTCTTGGTTTCAGCGTTCAAAGCGGCATTCATGCTGTGCAATCCTTGGGGCTTGTAGAAAAACGATCGTGGGAACGAGGCTTGAGAATTAGTCGTTGACGACAACGCAGAGAATATCTGTTGGACCATAAAAATAGATCGTTGAATTTTTATCCGGCACGGACATGGTGTCCTGCAAAGTCACACCATGAGCGCTGGGATCAAACTCAGCGATGTTGGCGATCTCGGAAGTGAAGATCGTGGTCTCCCCATTGTAGCATTCAAGAGGATAGCCTTCCTCTTCCGCCGAGGCGCTGGTTGATACTCCAAGGATGATTGCGGCGCTTGTAGCTAGCTTGGTCAATCTGTTCTTGCTCATCTTTGTGACTCCTAATGAAGTTTGTAGGTTTGCGTTGCGATGCCATGGCCCCTAGTCCACCCGCATCTCACAACTGTTCCCCGTCCAGCTGTATCCGGAAATCGGCGCATAGTTTGTATCGCAAAACCCCGGTCCATCGATCGCATTGACGGCCGAGTGGATGACCGTTGATCCTGACTTGGTTTTGTGGATATACCCAAGACGCCAATTGTATGTGACCGACTCTGTAAACCCGGACTGGATGGCGCCGGCAGAGTTCCTCACATATGTGATGTTCGGGTCATCATTATTGATGGTGCCAACACCCTGGCTGTCGGAGATCGTTGCGCCGTTCGTCGCCGAAGAAAGGTTCAGATAGAGCGTTTCATTGGCTTCGTAGAGGTTTTCTTGCGTCGTTGAGACACCGACGCCCATGGTGGTCCGCGTCGATCCGAAAGCAACGGTGCCGGAAACGGCGGTATAGTCAGCGCTGCCCGCCGTGCCATGCGCCGAGGCGTAACTGATATAGTGAGTCAGGAGCGAGGATCCAGTTTTGGTAATCGTAAAGACCAGCTGTCCGCCCTCGGTAACTGAAACATCATTGACTGAGAATGCTGGCGCCGTGTCATCATTGTTGATCGTGCCAACACCCTGATTATCAGAGATGGTCGCGCCGCTGGTCGCTGAAGAAAGATTGACCAACACCGTTTCATTATTCTCATAGGAGCTGTCAGAGTTCGTTGAGACCGTCACCAATTGTGTGGTCTGTCCAGATGTGAAAGTTAGCGTTCCCGATTTTGAGGTGTAATCCGACCCTGAAGACGCTGTGCCATTGGTGGATGCATAATTGACATCATGGGACAACGCTGTCGCGCCTGTTTTGGTCACCGTGAAGCTGAGCGTACCGCCTTCAGAAACTGAAACATCATTGATGGAAAAGGCTGGCCCAAAATCATCATTATTAATCGTGCCTGTTCCCTGGCTGTCAGAGATCGTCGCACCATTGGTCGCCGACGAAAGATTGACCAGCACCGTTTCATTGTTTTCGAATGCTGACTCTGAAGTCGTCGCGACCGTTACAGATTTGGTTGTCTCGCTTGGGCCGAAAGAGAGCGATCCGGACGTTGACGTGTAATCTGACGCCGACGAGGCGGTTCCATCGGCGCTTGCATAGCTAATCCCATGGGTTTGGGTCGTTGACCCGCTCTTAGTCACCGTAAAGGAAAGCGATCCGCCTTCGGATACGGATACATCATTGATGGAGAAGGTAGGCCCGCCATCATCGTCAAGAATGGTGCCCGTTGCCTGATCACCGCCGGAAAGAATGATCGCCGGTGTGGCTGGATTAGAAAGCGTAAGGGTAAAGGCCTCGCCCATCTCATATATTGTGTCTTCCGTTGAAGGCACCGTAATGGTTTTTGAGGTATCATTGGCGGCAAAGTTCAGGGTACCGGAGGTCGCCGTAAAATCAGCGGCGCCCGCCGTTCCAACGCTTGTCGCGTAATCGACCGAACTTACAGCGCTTGTGTCGCCGGCGCGTGTCACCGTAAAGGTGACATCATCTCCTTCATCGGCGGAACTGTCTGTTACAGAAAATGTTGCAAAAGGAACGACCGTATCAACGCTCGTTCTGTTCCCGGCGTCATCATAAGTATAATCAACAGACTCGCCTGTGCCATGATCAACCTCAACAAGCCGACCAAGTGCGTCATACTCATATGTGACATCTTGAGCGCTTACCGGAACGGCGGCGAGAGCAAAAAAACTGAACGACGACAACAATAGACAACGCTGTAGGCGATGCATAGACGCACTCCCGGTGTTAGCGCTGATATAAAATCAACGCTTCTTAAAATTTAGGTTGCAGAAATCTCCCCCAACCAAAGGCTGAGTATCAAACTTCTAAAACTGGTCAATTAGGCGACGCGATACAAAACAGAGCATTGCACTTCCGTCTTACGCTACAATTCACGAATACAACCCTTAGGAGAATTTTGTCAATTCACATTTTCGCCAATACGTAAAAATATCTTATTACTCTTTGTACTGAATTATATAAACCTAAGAAAAAACAAACCCTACAAAGAAATCTATTTACGTAAATTATTTTTGAAATGATCCATAGTAAAAATTGGCCAAACTTAAAGCCTCATGAGGGCGATATAACTTAGGAAAAATAATACGTGAAAAATGGAGTTGGGTTTCGATATAACAGAGATAACAAGTTAGAAACTAACGCGCCGTTGCAAACTGTCGATCACAGCCTGAAAGTCGTACTCGTTACTGCATCACATATATACTGAGAAGTTTACTGGGAAAACCACTATTATTTTGTTGCCACCATCCATTGCAACATCGAAACTTTAGGCGTTAAAAACACATTATTGTGGATGGTTCTCCCCCTCATATTCCTCTGGCTTTGGGTGACGAAGACCCAAGGCGTACAATGCTGCAAGCATTAAATACACTCGCGATTATCGAAGAAACCGATACGCGCCATATTGCTTCAGTACTTGAACAAAATGATGAGCCGCTTGATCAGATAGTGTGCAAACTGGGACTCATCACTGAAGAAAAACTCGCACATGCTTACTCAACATTATTTTCAATATCTGTGTTAGACGACAGTAATTTTGGCGATATGGCCAACACCCTGCCTGAGGCGATCACTAACGCACTCAATCAAGAGTTTTTATACGCCAACCGCTTAACGCCCATAAGTTCGACGGCTACAGTTGTGACACTAGCAATTGTCGACCCCTCAATGAACGCCGCCATTCAAGGGGTTCGTTTTGCACTGCAACGCCCAGTTGAGCTGCGGCTCGTGACTGCCTCACAGTTCGAGCGCGTCTATGCAGCAGTTTTTCCCGAAGCGAATCGATCAGAAAATAAAATTGACGATATCGACACCGCTAGCGACATCGATCAATTGAAGGATTTGGCAAGCGCGGAACCGGTTGTACGCCATGTTAATTTCTTGATCTCAGAGGCGGCAAGAAAGCGCGCCTCAGACATTCACATCGAACCGATGGAGCGAAGCTCTACAATTCGCTTTCGCGTTGATGGAACGCTGAGTGACTTCGAAACCATTAGCCCGGCCCAAAGCCTCTCACTGATTTCTCGCTTAAAAATTCTAAGTGATCTCGATATTGCCGAACAACGCCGCCCTCAAGATGGGCGCATGAGCTTTTCTGTTGGCGGGCGCGTGATTGATCTCCGCCTATCAACAAACCCGACGGTGAACGGGGAAAGTCTGGTCATCCGCCTGCTGGACCAATCGCGAGCGCCCTTATCGCTAGAAG
>BQJH01000207.1 GCA_021604605.1 Hyphococcus sp. | reverse complement strand
TGATCTTCTGAAATTCTATGGAAGGCCGGACGCGCCGATGCTGCTCAAAACCCGGGCTGTGCCGTCATTGGCGATGTGGGGGGTGAAATTTCTTGGCGCCGCCAATGTCAGCCAGTTTGAGAGGGCAACGGCATTGAACGTGCGATTGGCGCTATACAGTTTGAAAGTCATGTCGGATTGGCGCCAGTCCGTAAACCTTTCCTATGATGGCGCGCAGAATGGCACCGCAAAAATCTATAGGGACCACGCGGCGCTGAATGCAGGGCTGGCCAAAGCCGAGAAAATGCGCAGCCTTGGGGTCGATTTTGAACTGTTGTCTCCTCAAGCGCTGTCTAAGCGGCAGCCGGCTTTAGAACCGATACAGACCTCTCTTGCTGGAGCCGTATATTTTCCCAATGACGAATCTGGCGACGCATATAAATTTGTCCAAGAAGTGTTGTCTGTAACGGAAAGGCTTGGCGTTCGTACGCGGTGGAACGCGGCTGCAACCGAGCTGATCATAAGAAAGCAAAAGGTTTCCGGTGTTCGTCTAGCAAGCGGGGAGTTTCTCTCGGCTGACAGAGTTGTGATTGCGGCAGGCGCGCATGCGCCCAGTTTGACGAACCAGGCTGGGGTTTCCCTCGCGGTAAAGCCGGTCAAAGGTTATTCGCTGACATTTTCCGCAAAAAATCTGGCGGCGGAGGAGCGGATGCAATTTCCCATTGTGGATGATGATTTGCATGCGGCGGTAACGCCGCTGGGCGATCGTCTGAGAGTTGCCGGAACGGCTGAATTTTGCGGTTTCGATGAAAGGCTTGATGAGCGCAGGATTGAGAATTTGCGCAAAATATTGCGCGCAGTTCTTCCCGAGCAAGCACGAAGGCTTGAAGCGGACGAGCTGGTGCAATGGTCTGGGTTCAGGCCAATGCATGCGTACGGAGCGCCATGGATTGGGCCGACGCCGGTGCAGGGCGTTTTCGTGAATGCCGGGCACGGCCATCTTGGATGGACCCTTGCAGCTGGCTCCGGCGAAGCCTTGGCGCAGACTATTTTGAACGAAAAAAGCGAATTTGATTTATCCGACTACAAAGTTTGAGGGTCGGCGGCAGAATTCTTAGTTCGGTGTCAGGCCGTCCAGTGTTAGCACAAAGTCAGGTACGGGAAGGCTATCTGCACAGGCGAACGCTTCTGTCTCTATTAATGTATCCAGAAATGATTTCGACAAAATGGTTTGGCAGGCGGTATAACCGCTTAATGTTGAATGGCCGAAATTGGGGATGCTGACGAATAAAGCTTGCGGCAGGTTCTTCTTCGCTTGGCTTGCGTAAATGTCTGGCGTCATCGGGTCAAAATAACCTGACAGCAACAAAGTTGGCGTCTCTAGTCCGCGCGGCGGTAAAGGGCCCCGATTGGCGAAGTCGAGTTCTCGATCCGAACAAACTGTTTCCATGAAGCTTGTTATGGCGAATCCGCCAAACTTTTCCTCAATTTCAGGAAATGCACGGCGATCGCGATACTGATCATTGCAGACAATCGCGAAAAAAGCAGGCGATGCGCCGCCAGCATTGTTTTTCGGCGCAGGGAAAACAGTATCCATCAGATGGGTCAGTAGCGCCAGATCGCCAGACTCTGTCTCATCAATGAGGAGAGGAACATACCGTAGGGTCTCCGAGTTGTAGAGCATCCAGTGAACAAGGTTTAAAAAGTCATGCCAGTTCACAATGATCTGTTTTGGTGCGCCGTCGGCGCCGTTCAGCGTTACGGTGACAGGCGTTTCTTCCAGAGCTTCAAGGAAGGAAGAAAGTTTTTTATCGAGCCCCGGAAATGCTTCTGCGCAACCGGCCGTCGAGGCGCAAGCCGTCAGTACGCGATCGATACTTCTCGCAAAATTACTGTTCGCTTCAGACATGAAGAGGTCGCTTTCGTTCGACACGACCGAATCCAAAATCATGCTTCGCACGCCGTCATCGTCTACCCGCGCCGCCTCTAGCGCCATCAATGCGCCGTACGAAACCGCCATCAGGTTCCATTGCTCGATACCAAGGCTTCTTCTGAGATCGAGTAGATCGCGTGCGTTTTCGCGGGCGGAATAGCCATGAAGGTCGCGCCCGCTTTCTTTAAGAGCGTGCAGACATGCTAACGCGGCGCCAGCGATTTTTTCGTCTCTTTGCGCAAGCGTGAGGTCCAGCGCGTAGGCGTCAATTCTGGCGTTCAACGCTTCACCGCAATCCAGCGCAGGCTCGACCATGTTCGAGCCCCGTTGGTTGTAAATGATGATGTCGCGATCCGCGTTGAACATGTGGCTTGCAAACAATTTGAACACACGTCCGGACTCTAGCGGCGCGGCGCCCGGTCCTCCATGGAGGAAAACAACAGGATCTGGTTTTGGCTTGGTGCTCCCAGACCTAATGATAGCGACCGGAATTTTAAGCTTCGCCGAGCCAGGTTCGCTGCGGTTTTCAGGGACATGGAGATACCCGCATTGAACGCGCGAAGATTCGATTTCAGCAGCGGCGTCGAAGGGGCAGGGAGAAAGAAACTCAAAGGTCTTCTGATCTGGCGCCTCGACTTCGGACCGTGTGCAGGACAATGTCACCAGTAGCGCTGCCGACAGAAATGCACGTGCAATATTTACGGTGAAGAAATTGTTTCCGACGCGCATCAACGGTTTTTACTCACCCGAAAGAGTCCGTTTGACAGAGGAAACGTTCAATATGAGTGCTCGTTTGTCGTCGAGCGCACGAACATTGTGCGCCATGGTCGAGTCGATATACATGCTGTCGCCAGTCTCAAGAATTGTTGGCTCATAGAATTCGGTCAGCGCCTCAACGCGCCCTTCAAGCACGTAAATGAACTCTTCTCCCTGATGTCGGATCAACTCCGGCGTTATTCCTGGCTGCACTTCAATAACCGTTGGAGAGAACATCCGGCGGGAAAAATCACTGGCATGATGTTCATATACCGTGTTCTCCGTTTTGGTGCGGGGCGCCGCGCTGCCGCGGGTTATGCTTCGGCGTCCTGTGACGAGTGCGACCGGGCTGTCTGATTCTTCTGGCGAAACCAGCTGCATTACATCCACATCCAGGGCGTTGCTGACCGCTAAAAGTTTTTCGATTCTAAGCGACATCAGTCCGTTTTCGACTTTTGAAAGCGTCGAAACAGGAATCCCCGATTTTTCACTCAGAACCTTTAGCGACCATTTTTTCGCGCGCCGGCGCCGTTTCAGGCTGGCGCCGATCGAATTGTCGTCTGGTTGATCGGCGATCGCCGCCAAAGCTGATCTATTGGGGTTTGGATTCATCGTGGTTGCGCCCGGTCTTATCTAAGTGCTGCAAATATGACGCATATCAGAAAAATTTCAATTATGAAAATATTATTGATCGCGCGCCCAATCTATTACCCTCTGAGTTGGATTGATCCAGGTTGATGAAAATAATGGAAATTCTGCGATAAACCGCCGTTTTGAAGGTGTTTTCTGGCCAATCCTTTTTGGCGGACAGTTTGAAAGTATCCAATTTTCTGGTTTTGACACTCAGAAAAATATCATTTAAGAAAAAAATTTCAAAATAGAAAAATTTGTTCTCCAGGAGGGTTGGGGCAATGCAGAGTAACAAAACAAAGCGTCTTTTGGCGGGGGCGTCTGTGCTTTCCCTTTACGTGGTTGGGGCGAGCGCTGCGATGGCGGAAACTGATGATGTCATCACTGTTACGGCGTCGCGCAGGGTCGAAACACTGCAGGACACGCCGCTAGCGGTGACCGCTATCGAGCCGGAAGAACTCGAGACCAGCGGTCTTACCAAGCTGCGTGAGGTCATTGAATACTCACCGGGGGTTAATTTCGCGGGCGGCGCGTCGCCGATCGCGAACACAATCACCATGCGCGGCGTTGCGCAAAGCGGCCGTGCGACGACAGTTGGCGTTTACATTGATGATGTTCCAATCGGGTCGTCAAACTCCTTCGCCGCTGGTCCTTCTTTGATGTTTGACGCTGTTCAAGGCGATGTTGAGCGCATTGAATTGATCAAAGGCCCTCAGGGAACGCTTTATGGCAGTTCGTCGATGGGCGGCGTTGTTCGGTATATCACGAAGAACCCCAGCACTGACAAAGTTCAGGGCTCGTTCAAAACTGATCTGTCCACAACGAAAGAAGGCGGTTTTAATCAGAAATATTCCGGCCGGCTGGCCGCGCCGATTGTAAAAGACAAGCTAGGGGTAAGCGTCAGTGGCTACTATGACGATTTTGGCGGGTTTATTGATCGTACCGCAGGGTCGCCGACTGGCGCTGCAGAGGATGTCGACGCTTACGAATCCTGGGGGATCTACGCCAAGCTAACGGCCAACCCAACCGATAAAATCGGAACGTCCTTCCTTTTTGCTCATACCGATTTGACTTCGACGGGCGCGAATAGCGTTGCGTTGCAAGGACCACCTTTCGTGCTTGCGGACGGCCCGTTTTTGACCGACGAAGGCATGAACGATCTCAATGACGAGTTCACCCTTTATGCGGGCACTCTGAATTTCGACCTTGGCTTTGCCGACCTCATTTCCTCTACAAGTTGGCAGAGGCGTGAAAACTCCAATGCAGCAGACCTTGTTGCAACATTTGGATCATTGGTCGATCTTCTCTCCGGATCGATGCCGGGAACCACCACATCAGCGCCGTTCACCGGGCTGACCCGAACGGAAAGATTTGTTCAGGAAATCCGCCTTACCTCCGCTGTGAATGGAAAGCTGGAATGGACGATTGGCGGGATCTTTTCAGACGAAGACAGCAGCAATATTCAAACGCTTGAGGGGCAGCCGATCGACTTTCTTGCGCTTGATGTCGACCTTGGCAGCGAGCTCAAGGAGTACGCCGGCTTTGGCAACCTGACTTATTATTTCACACCCGAATTTGACGTAACGGCGGGTGTCCGGGTTGCGAAGATTGCTTCGTCCGTCGCATTGACAGACGGACCGGGTCTTATCGTTGCGAACATTCCGGAGACAACGAGCGATGATGTTGTCGATACATATAGCTTCACAGCTCGCTATCGTCCGTCCGAAGATCTCTCTCTTTATGCAAGGGTGGCGAGCGGCTATCGCCCGGAGAACGCAAACCTGCCATTGCTCGATGCCATGGGGAACAATGCGGCCCCCGCGATTATCGCGACGGACACATTGTGGAGCTACGAGCTTGGAGCCAAGGGAAGCCTCGCGGAAGGAGTGCTTTCCTATGACTTCGCCGGTTGGTACATTAAGTGGAAGGATCTACAGGCTGTAACGTTTGTAAACGCCGCAACAACCGGCGGCAACGCGAACAGCGACGTTACCGCTTATGGTCTTGAGGGAACGCTGACAGCGCGCCCGGCATCCGGTTTCTCTGTAATCTCGACCTTTTCCTATTCGCATTCGACACTTGATGATGACGAGACTGCGGCATTTGGTGCGCTGGCGGGAGAAAACCTGCAGCTTCTTCCGAAATGGACGGCGTCTATTCGGGGCGGTTATGATTTTGCAATCACGCCA
>BQJH01000206.1 GCA_021604605.1 Hyphococcus sp. | reverse complement strand
TGCATTCATGATATGCAGTTTCTCTGCAAGATATTGCCGACGCTCTGCGTCTTCTGTTGTCATCAGCTCAAATGCGAGACGCGCATGACCAATCCGGCCGGCGGCGTTGATCCTGGGTCCGATCAAAAACCCTAAATGATAGGTCGAGGGCGCGCCTTTTACACCCGCCCGTGCGCCTAAAGCCGCAAGACCAGGATTGCCGCCCTGCCCCATGACTTTCAACCCTTGTGCAACCAGCATTCTGGTCAACCCGGTGATGTCCATAACATCGCAAACAAGGCCGAGCGCTGTCAGATCAAGGAGATTGAGAAGGCTTGGTTCTGGCCGGTTTGCAAAATACCCGGCTTCGCGCAAACGTCGATTGACAGCAACGACGGTCATAAAGGCGACGCCGGCGGCGGAAAGATTGGTGAGGCCAGAAATATCATCCGGCCGGTTCGGGTTAACCGTCGCGGTCGCCCCCTTTGGCGGTGGACCATTCATCAAGTGATGATCAAGAACAACAATATCGAGACCTCGCTCAGCCGCCAGATTAACCGGGTCGTGAGCCGCCGCGCCACAATCAACCGTGATAATAACGCGAACGCCTTTTTCTTTGAGTGCCAGAAAAGCATCTAGAGAAGGCCCGTATCCTTCAGTCATGCGGTCAGGCAAATAAATCTCAAGCGGCGCACCGATGGCGTTGAAATATATTTTCAAAATGGCGGCGGCAGATGTTCCGTCAACATCATAGTCACCGAATACACCAGCCAGTTCGTTGTTCAAAATTGCATCTGAAATTCTGGCAGCAGCTTTTTCCATATCCTGCAAGATCAGCGGGTCTGGCAGTGAAGCGCGCAAAGAGGGCGAGAGGTAAGCCGCAGCTGTCTCATGGGTTACGCCTCGGGCGGTAAGAATACGTGCAAGGACAGGATCAAGGGATAGCTTTTGACTGATCGTCAATGCTTCGCGTGCATCCGCCTGACGCAATTGCCAGCGACGCTGTAACGCGGAAAACCCCATTGCAGGTAAAGGGATATCGCCCAGTGGCGAGGCCTGTTCCAACGAAGTCACCAAAGCGGTCATAATATCACTTTCAAAACGGGTTTAGAGGGGGGTGCGCAACAGAAAATTCCTGGATGCACTGCAATATACCTGAGACGAGATGTTCTGATTAAGCGGTGATTCGCGCGCACCCAACCCTGCCCTTTCTTACGCGCCTGTGCTAGGCAAGCGCAATGCTGGAAAAAGGGCCCGACACCGGGCTGGGGAAAACTTGAGGGAGGGCTGCGTGAAAAGATTGTATCACCTTAATCATATGGCAAAAATTGGCTTTGCGCTCATAAGCGCATCAACTCTTGTTGCCTGTGCTTCTATTGAGGCGCCGACGAGAAGCGATGTCCTGCTCGACACGGGTCGTGCGCTTAGCCCCGGCCTCATGGCATATGATGTCGACCGCTATGTTTTACGACACGAAATTCTACCCGAACAAAAAGCCATCGCCGGGTCCGCCACTATAGAACTCACTGCCGTTCAAACGATGAGTGAGCTAGAACTTGATTTCGACGGCAATTTCAACATTGAGCGTATTGAAACTGAAAATACGGATCTTGCTTACCGACAAACTGCCGAGAAGCTTTTCATTACGTTAGGCCAACCCGTAAGCGCTGGTGAAACACTGGCGGTAACAGTTCATTATAATGGCCAGCCAATGGAAGCTGAGCGCGCGCCGTGGGATGGTGGTTTTGTCTGGGAGAAGACACCTTCCGGCAAGCCGTGGATTGCGACCGCCATTCAAGGTGAAGGCTGCGATGTCTGGTGGCCTTGCAAAGATCACCCGCTGGGTGAACCGCGAAATGGCGCGGAAATGTATTTTACTGTGCCCGCCGGTTTGACAGTCGCCTCTAATGGCGTTCTGCAAGATGTTGAAGAGCATGAAGACGGCAGGAAAACCTTTCACTGGCGCACGGATGTCTCCACCAATATCTATAATATCGCGCTGAATGTCGGTCCCTATGTGTTGCTTGAAGATAGCTACACCTCGACCAATGGCACGGAAATTCCTGTAAAGTTTTGGGCGATAGAAGACCGGGAAGAAAAAGCGCGTATTCTTTTTGAAAAAGAATTTCCCGCAATTCTGGAATTCTTTGAGCGACGCCTTGGCCCTTATCCTTGGGGGCAAGAAAAAATGGGCGTTGTTGAAACCCCGCATCTTGGTATGGAACATCAAACCATCAATGCGTATGGGAATGAATATCGGCGGCCACAAAATGGTTTTGACTGGCTTTTGCATCATGAGTTCGCCCATGAATGGTTCGGCAATATCATGTCCGTGCGCAACAACGCCGACATGTGGCTGCATGAAGGCACCGCCGCCTATATGGGCCCGGTTTACACACAAGAGGTCATGGGCGATGCGGCGCGCCACACGCAGATGTTCCAGACCTACCTGGGCGTTCAAAACTGTGTTGCTGTAGCGCCGCGCGGTGAGATGTCAGAGGATGTCGTCTATAATGCTGACAAGGGCGGTCCGGGCGGTGATATCTATGCCAAAGGCGCATGGGTTCTGCATAGCCTGAATTATGTGATCGGCGAGGATGCTTTCTGGTCGTCTATCCGCAAGTTACTTTACGATACGGACCAACCTGCAAAACTGCCTGCGCCAATTGAGGCGCGTTTCCGCACGACTGATGATTATCTCGCGATCGTCAACGAAACGACCGGCAAGGATATGAGCTGGTTCTTTGAGGTCTATCTGAGAAGTGCGGCAGCTCCTGTTCTGGAAAGCAGCGTTGAGGGCAATGACCTTGTTCTCACATGGACGACGCCGAACGATCTCCCCTTCCCGATGCCGGTTCCTGTCAGGGTCAACGGAAAGATGAAACGCATAGAGATGCAGGGCGGGACGGGTCGTATTCGCGGCGGCGCCAAAGCGGAAATTCAGATCGATCCGATGATGGATATATTCCGCAAACTGCCAAATCAGCCAACTTGCGAAGAACGCAAAGCAGAAGCTTCAAATTGAGAGCATGATGATGAAAATGAAAAATACAGCTAAAGCGTTTGCCGCTACACTTATTTCCGCCATTTCCGCGAGCACGTTTTTAAATGTCAGCGCATTCGCACTGGAAGAATCTGAAAACGACAAGCTACCATTCATGGATACGGGTGTTCCGCTCACCGAGGGACTGAAAGCTTATGACGTTGAGCATTACACATTGCGCCATGAAATTTTTCCCGACCGGAAAATGATTGGCGGTTCAGCGACCATAGAGTTCACGGCAATGGAGCCTATGGATAAGCTCGAGCTTGATTTCGACGGCCGCTATTCCATCGACAGGGTTGAGGGTGCTGATGGCGTCCTTGAATTTGAGAAAACACCGGCGAAACTTTACGTCACACTAGGCGAGACAATTGCGGCGGGCGAAACGAGCGCCGTGACGGTCCACTATGAAGGAACGCCCATAGAATCTGATCGCCCCCCGTGGAATGGCGGCTTCATGTGGAGTGAAACCCCTTCGGGAAAACCTTGGGTTGCAACCTCTATCCAGTTTGAAGGCTGTGATGTCTGGTGGCCGTGTAAGGATCACCCGTCCGGGGAACCTAATCGCGGTTTGGAGTTTTTCTATACAGTTCCAGCTGGTCTCAGCGCAGCGGGCAATGGCGTCTTACAAAATGTCGAAGAACATGAAGATGGACGCCGGACTTTTCATTGGAAAACTGAACTCCCGACAAATGTTTATGGCGTCGCGTTGAATGTTGCGCCTTATGTTCGTCTCGAACAAACACTGACTTCAATCAACGGAACCGAAATCGCCACGGAATTCTGGGCGATTGAAGACCATGAAGAAGACGCCCGTGCGCTTTTTGAAGACGAATTTCCTAAAATCCTGAAACATATGGAAAAACGGTTTGGGCCTTATCCCTGGGGGCAAGAAAAATTCGGCGTCGCCGAAACGCCTCACCTCGGCATGGAACACCAGACCATCAACGCTTACGGCAATGAATTTCGCCGTGGCGCCTACGGTTATGACAATCTTCTATTTCATGAATTTGCTCATGAATGGTTTGGCAATCTGATGTCGGCGAAAAATAACGCCGATCTTTGGTTGCATGAAGGCGGCGCGACCTTTGCTGATTTTGGATATACGAAGGCGGTACTTGGCGACGCCGCTTACAATGCACAAAAGTATCAGCGCTATATGGGGATCAGAAGTTGTAAGCCTGTCGCCCCGCGCGGTGAACTTTCAGGTGATGAGGTCTACCACAATGGTGACACTGGCCCGCAAGGCGATATCTACCCAAAAGGCGCCTGGACGCTTTACAGTCTTGGCTACGCTATTGGTGAAGACAAGATGATGCGGGCCGTGCGGCGATTGCTTTATGACACGCCAGAGCCTGTAAAACTCAAAGCGCCGATCAAGCCAATCCAGCGCTCTACAGATGATTTTCTGGCGATTGTCACCGATGAAGCTGGCCGGGATATGAGTTGGTTCTTTGAGGTTTATCTACGCAACGCACCACTGCCGGAATTGATGAGCGAAACTGACGGCAGGGATTTAGTATTGAACTGGAAGACCCATGATGATCTCGCCTTCCCGATGCCGGTGCCTGTGCGCGTTAACGGGAAAATGCAGCGGGTTGAAATGCGCAATGGTCAAGGACGTATCCGAGGCGGCGCCTCAAAGAATGTGCAGATCGATCCGATGATGGAGATCTTACGCAAGTTGGACAGCATACCGACATGCGCAGAACGCGAAGCAGAAGAAGCAGCCCGCTCCGCCGCTAATGATAACTAAGTGAAGTTAAGCCCGGCGCTTTTTAGCGCCGGGTCTTCGCCCGGATGTAACGGACAGTACCTGTCTTAGAGCGCATGACAACCGTATGCGTGCCAACATAACCCGGCGTCCATGTAACGCCGTCCAGCATGGTGCCATTAGTAACACCAGTGGCCGCGAAGATAACGTCGCCTGACGCCAGATCACGCAACCCGTATTTTTGATCTAGGTCTTTAATGCCGAGCCGTTCAGCGCGACCGCGTTCATCATCATTGCGGAAATGCAAACGACCCTGCATCTGGCCGCCGACACAACGCAACGCTGCCGCCGCCAATACGCCTTCCGGCGCGCCGCCCTGTCCGACATAAAGGTCAATACCGGTTGAGGCCTCGGTTGTGTGGAAAACACCCGCAACATCACCATCGGGAATAAGAAAGACGCGCGAGCCCATTTTGCGAGCGCCATCAATCAACGGTTGATGGCGTTCACGATCAAGGATGCACAACGTTATTTCAGACGTCGGGACGCCTTTTTCTTTGGCGAGGGCTGCAATGTTGTCTTCTACAGACGCATCAAGATCGATGACGCCTTCTTTATAGCCCGGCCCACAAGCGATTTTGTCCATGTAAACATCCGGTGCATGAAGCAGCGTGCCGCCTTGCGCCATCGCCACAACTGCGAGTGCATTTGACATCGCTTTAGCCGTGAGCGTTGTGCCTTCTAATGGGTCGAGA
>BQJH01000205.1 GCA_021604605.1 Hyphococcus sp. | reverse complement strand
TCGAAAGTCGCGGTGATACTTATCAAAAACGACAATATCGCCTAACGCTGCGAACTCTGCGCCGAAGGAGGACGACAATTGAGCGCCCACGGCGCCAATTTCTGTGCTCACGCCGTCAACACTAGCCGTTGTCACCGTGCCGACAGGTTGGATGGCGGCGCCGACATTCACCAAACCGCGCCCAAAGATCGGGTCTGTTCCCGCAGCCCCTAAATCCGTTGCCGTATCAAACAGAATATCAACAATCTCTTTCGCCGTCAGAGATGGCCATCTCTGACGGACCAGAGCCGCAGCCCCTGCAATATGCGGCGTTGCTGCACTCGTGCCTGAAAAGTTCTGGACCTGACCAGACGCAAGCCCGGCGCCCGTTGTCGGAATGAGTACACCCGGTGCAGAAAGGTAAAAATCAGCAGCGCTGCCAGCACGATTTGTAAAGCTGGCAATAGAATTATCGGGGTTTAACGCACCTGCGATGATTGTCGCCCCGCCGGTCGCATCTACGGCGCCCAAAGCAGAAGCCTGTGGGTCGGCATTACCATCATTGCCAGCCGCAACAACCGTGACAATATCATTGCTCGCTGTGAAACTAAAAACCGCTGCAAACTCTCCACGAGAGGCAGCGTCATCAGAACCGAGCGAAAAGTTTAATACGCCCGCGCCATTATCCGCCGCCCGTTGTGCACCTTCTGCAATAGCTTCGCCAAAGATAATTGGATCCGTTGTGGAATCATCATCGCCTCTGAAAATCAGAAGCGTCACTTCCGGGGCAACACCATGGACGCCTCTGTTATTGCGCCCGGCGCCAATAATACTGGCAACAGGCGTTCCATGATCATCACTGTCCTGAAGGGTTGGCGTTGCCCGAACATCCCCTGGCGGAACAACGCCAGAGATGACCAAGTCAGCACTTTGAGGATGGATACGCCCGTTAAATTCCGGATTATTAAGATCAATCCCGGAGTCAACAATAGCCACAATAACGCCGTTGCCGGAAAAACCTGCCTCATAGGCTGGCAGCGCATTGATCCGCGCCAAGCCGGGCTGGTCTTGATATTCCTGCGTATCGAAATTGATCGGCGCTGGCGGAGGGGGCGTAGGTGTTGGTGTCGGTGTTGGAGGAGGAAAAGTTGTTGTACCCCCGCCGCCGCCTCCACCGCCTCCAGCGCAAGCCGATAGTGTCAGCAGCATGAGCGATGCTTTAAAAGAATGTGGGAAGGTTCGGCGCATGTTTAACTCAACCATCAACAACCAGACTTAATCTACCTGCTCATTATCTGGAGGTATGATGCACAAAAAGTAAAGCATTCCGGTCAGGAGAGGGTTGAATTGTTACCATAAGCCACGTTTTTCAGGCGGTTTTTGAGGTAACCCCGTCCATGTCTAATCCACGCCAAACTTCTTCGAGGTTGGAAACCCTTTAGGGGCAATCCGGCCCGCCTGCGCGCGTTTACCGACATATCCCTTCCAATCGTCAACCGTCTGTGTGCGGCCGGACCGATCGGTCCAGGTTAAACCTTCTTTCTTGGAAAAGACTTTCGCATCAGAAAGTCCGCCTTTCTGAAACTTTTGTAATACGACGCCCTTGCCTCGAGACATTTCCGGCAGGTCTTTCACGGGAAAGACCAGAAATTTTTTATTGTCGCCAACAGACGCCAACATGTCCCCTTCAGCACTCCGGCACACAGCCGCTTCGGCGCCACCCGGTACATTCAACACCTGCTTGCCCTTTTTGGTGTTTGAAAGGCAATCACCTTCAGATACGATAAACCCATGGCCTGATGAGGACGCGACAAGAAATTTACGCCCACCTACATACAGGAATGCTGACACGACAGCATCATCATTGCCCATGTCGACCATCAAACGGATCGGTTCACCATGCCCTCGCCCTCCAGGCAAGGCGGATACATCGAGCGAGTAAAATTTCCCATTGGTCGAAAACAGCATCAGCTTATCTGTGGTCTGAGCGTGGACCAGAAAATGTTCGCGATCACCCTCTTTATATTTGACGCCTTTGCGATCTTCCACATGCCCTTTCATCGTCCGCACCCACCCCTTTTCGGAGATGACGATAGTGATTGGCTCTTTTTCGACGAGAACTTCCAGATCAATTTCTTCGATATCCGGCGCGTCGGCGATATCAGTGCGACGGCGTCCAACTTCCGTTTTTGGGTCAAAATGCTTGCGCACTTCGCGAAGCTGGTCTGCAATCTTTTTCCACTGTGCGTCTTCAGATTTTAACAGCGCACGCAATTGCTTCTGTTCTGCTTTCAGCTCTTTGTGTTCGGTCTTTATTTCCATTTCTTCAAGTTTGCGCAAAGAACGCAGGCGCATATTGAGAATGGCTTCAGCCTGAACATCAGAAAGCTTGAACGTCTTCATCAACTGGTTTTTCGGTTCATCCTCATACCGGATGATCCGAATAACCTCGTCGAGATTGAGGTAAGCGATCAAAAAACCGTCAAGAATTTCGAGACGATGGGCAATTTTTTCAAGCCGATATTTCGTGCCCCGAACCAGAACGTCTTTTCGGTGATCAAGATAGGCTTGCAACACATCGCGCAGGCCCATCACGCCCGGCGCACCATTAGCATTCAGAACATTCAAGTTGAGTGAGAAACGCGATTCCAGATCCGTTAGCTTGAAGAGGTTCTCCATCAATGCCGCTGGATCAATATTGCCGGAACGCGGCTCAAGGATAAGACGAATGTCTTCTGCGCTTTCATCCCGCACATCTGCCAGAGCCGAAAGTTTTTTCGCCTGGATCAACTCAGCGATTTTCTCGATTAGTCGCGACTTCTGCACCTGATAGGGGATTTCGGTGACGACGATCTGATAACGCCCACGCCCCAGATCCTCGCTCTCCCATCGCGCCCGCACCCGGAAACCACCACGCCCGGTTGCATAGGCTTCTTCCATGGAAGCCGCGTCCTCGATGCAAATCCCACCCGTTGGAAAATCAGGCCCTTTAACGTGCTTCAGCAATGTTTCCGTGCGCGCATTTGGCGCTTTAATCAGATGCAGTGACGCGTCAATCAGCTCGGCAACATTATGCGGCGGGATTGACGTCGCCATCCCAACAGCAATACCCGAGGCGCCATTGGCGAGAAGATTTGGGAATGCGGCCGGCAGTACCGCCGGCTCCTTGCCTTCCCCATCATAGGTCTCGCGAAAATCGACAGTATCTTCATCAATCCCATTCAAGAGAAGCTGCGCTGCGTCAGTTAAACGACTTTCCGTATAACGCATGGCTGCCGCATTATCGCCATCGATATTGCCAAAATTGCCCTGCCCGTCGACCAACGGCACCCGCGTTGAAAAATCCTGAACCAGGCGCACCATGGCGTCATAAATCGCCGAATCGCCATGGGGGTGAAAATTACCCATGACCTCGCCGACAACTTTCGCGGATTTCTTAAAACTCCCGGATGGGTTCAGTTTCATCTGGCGCATCGCATAAAGGATGCGTCGGTGAACCGGCTTCAGACCGTCTCTCACATCCGGCAACGCGCGCGAGGTGATCGTCGAGAGGGCATACGCCAGATAGCGCTGTGATAGCGCCTCATCGAACGGTTCGAGGAAGATGTCTTCCGGCTTTGCCGGTGCAGCAGCCTTCGCGGCCTTGCGGGAGGTCGGTTTTTTCGTACGTGCCATGGAGCCATGACATAGCAGAGTCTCGCCCGCCCGCCAGTCTGATTTCTCATTAATGGATAATCGCTTTGTATCTGCTGAATGATCGGATATGTCCGCAATAATGGGCAGCTATTTAGACGATATACTGGCGTTTCCGTTGCTACTGGCCGAGCTGGCGATTGGCGCAATCGGGTTTTCCACAGCCGCTTTTTTACGCGCCGCACAATCGGCAGAAGCACAAACTGCCGCTGTGACAATCGCCTTCCTCGCCGGCGTATCAGAGATGCTCGGCCAGAGTATCATTCTGGTCGTCAACCGGGTGGCGCTTTACCGATTTCTCGCCAGCCTTGCCTTTACAGGCCTGACTTATGTGGTGACAGCCCTGATCTGGGGATTGAGCGCCCTGGCAGTTGCGCCGCTGACGCGTGTTGGCGCGCTTAGCCTGGCTGACTTTTCCAGCGTCGTCGGTGTTCTTGCTCTCGCATTTGCCCCGCGTCTTCTCGGTGTCTTTTCTCTCGCGCCTTATTTTGGGGGACCGCTGGCGAACATACTGGAAGCCTGGGCGATGGCGCTCGCCATTTTCGGATTGCACGTGGCGTTGGAACTCCCCCTCGGCGCTGCTGTTTTTTGTGGGCTTGCCGGCTGGGCTGTCTCTTATGGATTACGAAGTTTTTTCGGGCGGCTTCTCGCCAAGCAACTTTCGCACTTACGCATTATGGTCAGCGGTACGGCGCTGGAAGCGACACCCCAACAGATCATTGATGACTTGATGGATAATCTTTTGCGCGAGACCAAGAAATGATTTCCACATTCCTCATCATCATTATTGGCCTTAGTGTATTCGCACTTTTTGTCACTGCCGCCCTTTCCCCCATTGAAACTCTAAGTTGGTGGGCAGGCTGGACCGAACGAGAAATTTCCGGTGAAGACATTGAAGATGACGGCGGTGATCCAGCGGCAAAAATAGCAGCGCACAAATCAGACGATCATCTTTATGTTGTCTATCTCTCTGGTATTGCCTCTATTTCCGGGCGATTTTTACTGCCGCGTGAACTGGCGTTTATCAAAGGCTTAAAAAGCCGACTGCCCGATGCAACGATTATTGCAGATGTGTTTCCTTATTCTCCCGCTGGGTTACCGCTGCTAGCGGCGCCACGCGCCTTCGATCGTTTGTGGCGACGCGTTCAGAAGATCAAACTTACAGGGAAAAGCACAATCCTGGCCGTGCTGATTAACATGCGAAATGTTTTTCAGGTGATGGTATCGGCCGACCATCGATATGGGCCGATTTTCAACCAAGGCGCCGCAGATGTTATTGAGCAGGCATTATTGCGCCATGGCTACAAACGCGGGTCAAACGCGCCAGTCGCTATCATTGGGTATAGCGGCGGCGCGCAAATCGCCATTGGCGCCACGCCATTTTTGACTGCACGTCTTGGTGCGCCAATCGATGTGGTTTCCATTGGCGGCGTCATGGCGTCCGATCCGGGCTTGCATTTTCTTCGGCGACTACATTGCTTTATTGGCGAAAAAGACAATGTCAGAAAAATCGGTGGCGCCATGTTCCCGGAACGCTGGTCCATTATGGCGCACTCAGAATGGAACGCGGCAAAGCATGATGGCCGGATTGTTGAACATTCAATACCAGAAATGAAGCATGCAGGCGCTAAGGGGTATTTTGGCCTGATCAAGATCGGAGAAAAACGAAACAATGAACGCACTCAAGAACTCGTAGAGAGTGTTTTATCAGCCGGTTAAACCTGGCTTCAACAACTCAACCACACGCAACCGTGCTTCAGGCAATTGTTTATCTGATAGATGCAAAATCCGTGTTTCAATAAAGTAACCTGTCATGTGCAACGCATCGAGC
>BQJH01000204.1 GCA_021604605.1 Hyphococcus sp. | reverse complement strand
CAGCCCCGCCAGAAAACATTTCAGAGCCGTCCATCACTGTTGAGGACAGCGCTGAACATGTTGATGAGGCTGAGGCCGAAGTCGTTTCGAGGGGGGAAGAGTATTCAGGTCCTCTAGCTTTTGAAGGGGAGACGGATGAGGCGGTCGTCGAACGCTTCAGCGCCTATCTGGAGAATACCAAAACACTTTCTGGCGATTTTACTCAGATAGCGCCATCAGGTGCGATTACGAACGGCCGCTTTTATCTGCGTCGTCCGGGCCTTCTGAGGTTTGAGTATGACCCGCCAACGCCTTTGCTGGTGGTTGCCAATGGCGGCATGGTCTATGTGCGTGACGAGGCTCTGGAAACAACGGATTCATATCCCGTCGGGCGAACGCCGCTGAAATTTCTGTTGAACAAAAAGGTCGATCTTGATGACGCTAAAGTCATCGCTGTCGATCGAGGCGTTGATAATGTGGCGATTACTTTTGCTTCCAATAAGGACGAGACTGAAGGTGAGCTAACCCTCATTGCGTCCGCGCCAGATATGACCCTGCGCCGGTGGATCGTCCGCGATCTACAAAATGGGATCACGGTGGTCACGTTGAATAACGTCAAAGCGGGGGAGAAGCTGGCAAATCGGCTGTTCCGCACCCCTGATGCTGGTGGTGATTTCCTTAAAAATTAGCAATGCTACAAATATCACAGCATTTTACAGGCTTTGTTACCGAGTCACACGCAAGCTTTTTTTTCTGTGCCCTATTGAAAAACATCTCTGTGATGCGTTAATGTAACAGTACGCGATGGGCATATAGCCGGGCCAGCGTTGCCCCCCCGCTTGCAGGCCTGGAAAGCTAGTCGCGTCGCCGGAATATCCCCTCCCGGCGTAGGCGCAACTGCGCAGCTTGGCGTCCGATCTTTTTTGAGGTCGGACGCCTTTTTTATTGTTTGTACTCAGATATGAGTTCCAGTGGAGAAAATGAGGTATGCAAGTTCATGGATGAAAACGAACTTCAAGAACTTGAGCTTGAGTTGCCGGCTTTACGGGCGCTGACAAAATTTTCCCGCTCGCTTGATCGTATTCCGTGGTTTGCAAATCTTGGTGAGCCGTTAACGCCGGGCGCGCGTGCGGCCGCTGAAACCTATGCGAACAAACTTGGCTTTCCGGAAGCGGACGTCGCCATTCTCATTGATTGGGAAGATGCGGCCGCTGCGTCGGAAAGCCTTGATTGGCACAGCGCCGCCTGGGAAGCGGAAGAGTTGTTACGTTCTGACCTGACCGGTCGCGCATTAGAGGTGATGTCAGAAGAAGCATTGCGTATCGGCATGACACTCATCGCTGACACCGTCAAAGAACCGGCGACAGAAGGTATGGAGCAGGCGGCGGTCATCTTTGATATTGAGGAAGTGGCGCCGCGAAACCTTGCTGTGGGCGCCGCCGTTCAAACGGCCCATGGGGCAGCGCTGGCATTATTGGCGGCGTCTGATCCAGACTTTGATGTGGATGATCATGCCTTTGCGGCGAAGTTTCGATTGTTTGAATTCGGGCGTTGGCCTGTAGGCATATCCGGCTTGTCGTTCAACCTGTTCTAAGTTCAAGCCCAGCGGCAAGGAGCAAATAAAATGCAATCACCGTCAGCACGGTGCGGAAACCCTTTTTGAAATAGTGTTCCGGCATTTTGCGTAAATAATGGGTGCCTGTTGCGGTTCCAATAAACCCAAAAACCAAGATAGCGATGATCAGCGACGCCCATTCAGCATATGCAAATCCAAGCAATCCAAAGATTAGAATTTTTAAACTGTGCTGCGCCGCCATACAGGCGGCGTGTGTGGCGACAGTATTTAACCGATCAAGCTTAGCCGCCGACAACATTGTTGCAGCGATTGGTCCTGTCGCGCCGAAAAACATCGTTAGGAAAGAGCCAACGACGCCGGTTGCAAAAAAAGTTTTTTTACCGGGGGAGAGGCTGGCCGGGCGCGGGCCCCATAAAGTGTAGAGGATAAAGATGGCGACACCACCGCGCAGCGCCCAGACCGGCATTCCCAATGCTATACGCCCGCCTGCAAATGCGCCAACGATACTGCCGAGCGTAAACCAGAGGACAATCGGCCAAACGACATCTTTGCGTTGTAGGTAAAAGCGTCCTGCATTGGAGCCGAGTTGAGCGACGCCATGGATCGGCACGACGGCAGCGGCGGGAAATATCGCGCTCATGACAGCCAACAGGGCTAGCCCACCGCCAATCCCGAAAGCTGCCGTCAGCGCCGCTGTCAAAAAGCTGGCGAATATCGCGGCGATTGCCGCCCATAGAGGCAAGCCATCGGGTAATATCGCAATGAGGAAGTCCATGGGTTGGTCATAAGCCCGCCCGCTTATAGGGGGCAAGGTGCTTTTGCAGGGCGTGGCCTGGGCCTTGAGGCATGCGGAAAAGCCCCGCTTGACGGCCTTGCGCCGCTGTCATAGGCCCTAGGCTCGCCTTGGTTCTGTGATGAGTTTTATCCATGAAAATTACGACTTGGAATATTAATTCCGTCCGCTTACGTATCGATCTCGTGACGCGGTTTTTAAAAGAGCAGGCGCCAGATGTTCTGTGTTTGCAAGAGATCAAATGCCTGGAAGACAGTTTTCCATTTAAGGCCTTTCAGGCGGCGGGATATGAACATCTCGCTGTATCCGGGCAGGCGGGCTATCACGGGGTCGCAATAGCTTCACGGTTGCCGCTAAAGAAAATTGAAAAACGGGAATTTTGCGGCAAAGGCGATTGCCGCCATGTTGCAGCCAGTCTTCCCGGGGGTATTCGGGTGCATAATTTTTATGTGCCGGCGGGCGGTGACGAACCGGACCCAAAAAAGAATGACAAGTTCGCTCACAAGCTCGATTTTCTGGATGAAATGCGAGACTGGTTTAGCGAGTTGGGACCACGCTCAAAGTCAATTCTTGTGGGGGATCTCAATGTGGCGCCCGCAGAAAATGATGTCTGGTCGCATAAACAACTTTTAAAAGTTGTCTCCCACACACCGATTGAAGTGGAAAAACTCGATGCTGTCATTGCATCGCATAAGTGGACTGATGTGGCGCGCGCGGTCATCCCGGCGGAGGAAAAGCTCTATTCCTGGTGGTCTTATCGGTCTCGCGACTGGAAGTCGTCAAATCGGGGGCGGCGTCTGGATCATATTTGGGTTAGCCCGGCGTTGAAAAAAGCCGCCTTGGCTGATGATCGGGACGCCTATGTCATTCATGATGATGCGCGTGGCTGGGAACGGCCTTCGGATCATGCGCCGGTGTCTTTAACGCTTGATCTATAGATGGTCTTGCAGGGCGTTTACTAACGCGTCGA
Source organism: Hyphococcus sp. (assembly GCA_021604605.1). GTDB lineage: Bacteria > Pseudomonadota > Alphaproteobacteria > Caulobacterales > Parvularculaceae > Hyphococcus. Next base: position 2,186 of record BQJH01000204.1, on the reverse strand, counting down.
TGCCGGCTTCGTCATTGTAGAGATGGATTGACAGACGCACGGCGCCAAGGCGCGTATCGTGTGCAATACCCGCATCGGCAAGTGTTGCGGCGGCGGCGTCATAATCTCTTACCTTTATTATTGCGGCGGACCCGCGTGCGCCTTCAGTGGTCGTGGAAAGAAAAACGTCTGGCGGCAATTGTTCAAAAAGCCGCGAAAGGAGTTTTTGATTGTGCGCGTAGATAGCGTCAACGCCATGGGTATTTAATATTTTATGGCCAGCGCTGGCGCCTGCAAATGGAGCGATAGAGGGCGTGCCGCCTGTATAGCGTGCGGCGCCTGGCGCATACTCAAAATGGTGAATGTCAAACTCAAACGGTTCCGCGTGAGAAAACCACCCGACATCCATTGGCGCGCTTCGCGCTGCTGTGTCTTTTTGCGCCCACAAATACGCGGCGCCCGGCCCGCCACAAAGGTATTTCAAAGATGTACCGACCGCAAAGTCCGGCGCCCAGTCATTGAGGTGGATCGGCACGGCGCCCGCAGATTGCGCAATATCAAGTACACAAAAAACGCCTCGTTCGCGTGCGCGCCGGGCAATTTCAGCACAGGGCGCCATCACGCTTGAGTTGGAATAAACATGCGTCGCCAGCACCAGCTGGACATCATCCTGAAAGGCCGGCGTCCATGTGTCGATGTCAGCAAGGCGTTCGCCGCCCGGCAGGAATACGAGTTCATATCCGGCGCGTTGCGCCTGTCCCAGCGCGAAGCCAACGGTGGGAAAGTCATCTTCGGTCAGGACAATTTTTTTCCGCCGGGCGCGTTCGGGCAAAGAAAAAAGTATTTTTGCAAGGCCGCTTGAAACGTTGGGCTGTGGACAAATGTCATCACCATGCGCGCCGATGATCGGCGCCAGCCCGTTGCGAAATTGTTCAAGGGCGCCAAACCATGGACCCCATACATTGAACCCCTCAGTGCGCCATGGTTCAGAAAACCCTCTGGCGACAGCCTCTCCATAGGCTTGCGGTTGGGCGCCAACAGAATGCGAAAGGAAATAGTGTTGTTGCGGAAGGTGAAATAAATCTCGGTTCATGGCCTAGCCTGAAAGTTTTCGTAATTCGTCGCGTGTGGCGGAACCTGGGACAATAACAACGGGGATTGGTCGGGCGCCTAGGTTGGTCGGGTTTTGCGCCAGCATGGAGACAAGGGGGCCTGGATCTTTTGCATCTGTTGCTGCGCCCAAAAATAAAAAGGCGATAGAGGGGTCTTCTTCAATCAACTTGCGGATTTCATCTACGGCCGCGCCTTCGCGAATAATCTCTTCCGGATCCTCGCCCGACTGCGCTTTCACTTCAGCGGCAAACTCTCGCAAGGTTGTTTCTGCAATATCATAAGCTTCGGCGCGCATGGTCTCTGCGACAGTCGCCCAATGGCCAAACTCCGGCGGCTCAATGACATGCAGCAAAACAACTCGCGCATTCGACCTCTTGGCGCGCCGGCCTGAAAAGAAAGCCGCGAGACGCGCTTCCGGGCAGTCGGTTGCGACCACGAGGAATTTAATCCGCTCTGTTTCTTGTTGTGGGTCTGTTTCACTCATCACGCCATCATGCCCTGAAACACCTTGCCCCGTCTACTTGACCGATACGGCGCTGACCCGTTAGCGCTTGTTATAACAGGAGGCTGGTTATGCGGGGCTATTTTGGCGTTGGCGCTGAGCGTATTTCAAAACCGATGAATCTCGGCGCTGTTTTGCGAACCGGGCACGCTTTTGGCGCCAGCTTCGCTTTTACTATTAACGCCCATCACCGCGCATTTGAGGTGAACCGGGCCGATACGGCAAAAAGCACAACCCATCTGCCGCTTTATCAATGGGGCAAGGTTGGTGATATGCGCCTTCCTGAGGGGTGCGTTCTGGTTGGCGTTGAGCTGGACGAGGAAGCTGTCGAGTTGCCGAGTTTTCGCCACCCGGTAAATGCAGCTTATATCTTGGGGCCAGAGAAGGGTGATTTATCCCTGGAGGCGAAGGCCCATTGTATGCATCTTGTAAAAATTCCGACGAAATTCTGCGTCAATCTTTCTGTCGCTGCAGCGCTCATTATGTACGACCGGATGATCAGCATGGGCGGGTTTGCCGAGCGCCCTATCGGTACGGGTGGGCCGCCGCCACAAGAAGGGTGGGGACCTGTGCGCCGCCGGAGATAGGTCGC
>BQJH01000203.1 GCA_021604605.1 Hyphococcus sp. | reverse complement strand
TTCGGCATGTTATTTTGGGCGGCGAATTTTGCCAATAAATTCATCAAAGGGCGTATGAGCACCGTTGATGAATTGACGGTATCGTTCAAAGCACTCCTTTCAAAAATACTGGATGTGTTGCTGCCGGTTGTGGCCCTGGTGGCGGCATTGCAGATCGTCGGGTTTCCCTTTGGTACGTTAGCGATCTTTGGCGGCGCCGTCGGCCTCGGTATTGGTCTTGGTATGCAGCGCACTGTCTCGAACTTTTTCGCGGGCTTTACGCTGATTGCCGACAAATCGATTAAACCTGGCGACGTGATTGAGATTGGCGACACCTATGGTTGGGTGACTGAAATGAACGCGCGATATGTTTCGATCCGCACACGGGACGGGACTGCGCATCTGGTGCCAAACGATCAGTTCATTAATGAAGGGGTCACCAACTGGTCACACTCTGATCGTGTTGTGCGTTTGCACGCGCCCTTTGGCGTAGCCTACAGCACGGAAGATTTGCGCGGCCTCGCCAAGAAAACAGAAGAAGTCGCTTTAACGGTTGAGCGGGTTTTAAAGTCACCAGCGCCGCGCTGTAATCTGATGGAGTTTGGCGATAATTCGGTCAATTTTGACCTGCGCTTCTGGATTAATGACGCCGCTAACGGAACGGCGAATGTGCGCAGTGATGTGTTGATGGCTGTATGGGACATGCTTGCGGAAATGGGTGTTGAAATACCTTTCCCACAGCGCGATCTCCATATTAAATCCGCCCCAGACGGCATACAGATCGGCCCCCAATCGGTGGAAGTTGAGGAAATTCAACACGTTCGCGATCAATCAAAATCAGGCGAGCAGTAGCTGGGAACCGTGCTAACGTCTTTGCTGTTGGTCTTTTCAAGGTTATATTGATTGTCGGGGCTATAGTCGGCGACAGCTGGGAGAAGATAATGTTTAGAGTTTTGACACTTGGTGCAACGGCGTTGTTACTGGCCGCCTGTGCAACAGCGACGCCTTATGGACCTGCACAATCAGCGCGAGGCTATGGGTTTTCTGACCAGCAGATAGAAGAAGGTCGTTTCCGGATTATGTTCCGGGGGAACTCTCTGACCTCTCGTGACACAGTTGAGAATTCACTCTTATATCGCGCAGCCGAGCTGACGGTTGAGCAGGGCTATGATTATTTTGTCGTGATCGAAAATGATACCGAGGAGAGAACGAGCTATTCCGGTTCTTCTTACCCGGCTTATTATGGTCGATATGGATATGGCCACCCGTTCTACCGTTCGCGTTATGCGTTTCCGTATTATGCGTATGGGTTCGGCTGGGGCCACCCTTATGACTCATACACCGAAATTACACGCTATTCTGCGATGGCGTTTGTAACAATGCATCGAGGTCAAAAACCAGCGGATAATCCGCAAGCGTTTAATGCGCGTGATGTGTTGGAAAATCTGGGCCCGGTTGTGCTTGGGCCACCTGCTAATAATACGGGGTATTAGGCCCGTTGGTTTTGAGGGGATGCTATACAGCCCGTAAAACAGGCTTTGCCTCTTCTTTAACGTCTGTCGCTGCCGCTTCATAGATAACAGCAAAACCACGCGTCGTATGGCGGACAATCATGCCCCGCTGTCGGCCGATGTGAATGTACGAGCCAATTGCGGGCCTGCGCGGTGAGTCGACAGAAACACTATCGACGGAAGCGTTGACTATTTTTACGTAAAGTGATGTGCCGTCATCGAGACGGCATACAGTTCTGGCGCCTGCCTTGTGATGGCGCGGTGCGGCGCGGCGGTCTTCCAGCCCTTCGGAAAAGGCCTTGTTGCTGAGCAACATCAACTGCTCTGTCAGGGTTGCTCGCCGGCTTTTGGAAAGGGCAAATGAAACAGCAAATCCGTCCGGGAAAACTCGAGCGACAGTGCCTTCAATAACATCGAGGCCTTTGATCCGCACAGTAACGGCATCGCCAGGCACAGCTTTCGTGTCCGCGATGATCGCCATATTTCCTGGGGAAATGTTTAACAACTGGCCCTCATAGCTGTCGACAGTATTAATCACGACCTGCGCAGGCAGGTTAAGGCTAATACGCCGGTATCGCCGAGAGTCTGAGTTCGCCATTGCTTTTTCCCAATTTGGCTGTTTCTGCGCCATGGGGTGCAAACTACCGGCCAGCACTCAAACCTTCTCTAATCGGTAAGATTCAATTTTACGTATCAGCCCGATTTTGATGGTTTTTTCGCTCTGGCCTTGCAGGCGGCGCGGGCCTTTGTATGGTTAACGGGAAAACCGTTATGGGGACCTCATCGGGAGTTACACAAACATGATGAAATTATGGATCGGCGTTTTGTGCGCCGGGATGGCTAATATGACGATCGCGAGCGCTGACGACCCTTATCTTTGGCTTGAAGAGGTGGAAAGTGAAAAGGCGCTCTCCTGGGTGCGGGCGCAAAACGATCGTTCTTTGGGCGAGCTTGAAAGTGATCCGCGGTTTCCGTCGCTTTATGAAGAAGCGTTGTCGGTTTTAACATCTGATGCGCGACTTGCGCTTGGCCAAATTCATAACGGGCAAATATATAATTTCTGGCAGGATGGCGAGCATGTCCGTGGGCTTTGGCGCCGGGCCAGTGTTGCTTCTTACCGCAGCGGTGAGCCTGTTTGGGAAACTGTCATTGATTTTGACAAGCTGGCTGAAGATGAAGACGAAAACTGGATCTATGGCGGGGTCACATGTCTCAGCCCGGAATATCGTCACTGTATGGTCGAGATATCCCACGGAGGCAGTGATGCTGCCGTATGGCGTGAGTTTGACACGGTAACCAAAGAGTTTGTCGAGGGTGGGTTTATGTTGCCAGAAGCCAAATCATGGCTCTCATGGGTTGATGAAAACACCCTCCTTGTAGGAACGGATTGGGGCGAGGGCTCTCTCACCACTTCTGGCTATCCACGTGAAATCCGCCGTTGGGTGCGCGGGACGGAAATGGCAGACGCCGAGACGGTTAAAACTGTTGGTGTTGATGATGTTTGGGCGTTCCCCATTGTGGAGCATGATGGCGACAAGACCCATGAGTTGGTGTTGCGCGGCCCATCATTCTTCGAGCGAGAGTATCATTATCTAGGCGATGACGGTGAGTTCACGACCTTGCCCTTGCCGTTGAATGTTGATTTCCAAGGCGTTCTCAATGGGCAGGCGATTTTTCTTTTGCGCGAGGCCTGGGCGCATGAGGGCATTGTCTACGGTCAGGGCTTTGTTGTTGCTTATGGGCTTGAGGACGGCAAGGCAGAAACAATTATGCCTGCCGAACAGAACCAATCCATCGAAGGGATCGGCATTGGTGAAACCGGCCTTGTTATTCAATATCTTGAAGATGTATCGGGCAAGGCGGCTCGCTTCAGGCGAACCAGATCTGGCCAGTGGAAGAAGAAAGAAATCAAACTGCCAGAAAATGGTGTGGTTGAGCTTGTTTCTGCAGGCGGTGGAACCGATGACGCGATGCTTTCTTTTGAAAGCATGACAACACCGGACTCGCTTTACTATGTGACCCCAAAAAACAAAGTCGAAAAAATTGCCGAAACTGCACCGTTCTATGACGCGACTGGCATTGTGGTTGAGCAGCGTTTTGCAACATCTGCAGACGGAACAAAAGTTCCCTACTTTGTTATGGGTCAGGATGCGGTGTTGAAGCAGGGTAATGCTCCAACAGTACAATATGGCTATGGCGGTTTTCTGGCGCCCATTCTGCCGGTTTATTATGAAGACCCGTCCCGCCCACAGCATGGCGCCCTTGGCGGTTTGATGTGGGTCAAGCGCGGCGGTGTCCTTGTTTTGTCGAATATTCGTGGCGGGTCAGAATATGGTCCTCGTTGGCACGAGGCGGCGCTGAAAGAAAATCGCCAACGCTCGTTTGATGATTTTATCGCCATCTCTGAGCATTTGATTGAGACCGGCGTCACCAGTCCTGAAAAGCTGGGCATTATCGGCCGGTCCAATGGCGGGCTGTTGATGGGCGCGATGTTGACCCAGCGCCCAGACCTCTATGCGGCCATTGATATCGGTGTGCCGCTCTTTGATATGAAGCGATATAATAAGCTCCTCGCCGGCGCGTCGTGGATGGGTGAATATGGCAACCCGGATATCCCGGAAGAATGGGCTTATATTTCCGAATATTCCCCCTATCAAAAGCTTGAAGCCGATGCCGGTTATCCAAAAGTTCTGTTCTACACATCGACAAAAGATGATCGCGTTCACCCCGGTCACGCCCGCAAGGCGGCGGCAAAGCTCGCCGATCTTGGTTATGATTTTTATTACTATGAAAACATAGAAGGCGGTCATGGCGGCACGGCTAATCAGGACCAGCTCGCGCGTAGAACGGCAATCGAGTATATCTATTTTGTCCGTATGCTTATGGGCGTAGAAGAATAATAATCGTTCAAACGCTTCAACTAAAAATATCTCAACAAGGAATGACGCATGGCCTGGTGGTTCGGTATTAAACTCTGGAAGCGCGTCTTTCTAGGCCTTGCGCTGGGCGTTGTTTTTGGCCTCGGGGTGACGCAATTTCTTGGCGCCGAACGAGGGGGCGCCCTCTTGACCGAGATCAAGATTGTTGGCGACATCTTTATTGGACTTATTCGCCTTGTCATCATTCCGTTGATTTTTATGACGTTGGTTGCAGGGGTTCTTGCCCTGGGCGACCCCAAGAAACTTGGTACAATCGGCCTGAAGACGATTGCGCTTTATCTGGTCACGACTTTTTTCGCCAACATCATTGGTCTTGGCATGGGGTCGATTTTTCGCCCCGGTGACGGGGTAGACCTTGGCGGCGCTGAGCCAAGACAAGTCTCTGCTGAGGCCGCTGGTTTTTGGGATCGCATCTCAGGGATGGTCACCAAAAACCCGTTTGAGAAATTCCTGTCCGGCGATGTGATGACACTGGCGCTGACAGGTGTGTTGGTCCTCATCGCGCTGATCGTTGCGCAGCGTTCTTTGCGGGCGGGCGAGAAGAAACCTCTCTCCGCGCTATTGTTCGTCGGTTTGTTTTCTCTCGGCGTTGCAATGGCCTCCGGCGATATTCTGGTGGTGATTTTCACATCCATCATCTTCGGGATTTTTGTGTTGTTTCTTGGGGCGGGCGGCGCGCCCGCATCCCGGTTTTTCTCCTATGCGTCGGACAAGGTCTTAGGGGTGACGCAATGGATTATGGAATTGGCGCCTTTTGGTGTTTTTGCCTTGATTGCCTGGGTTGCAGGGACCAGAGGCGTTGAAACCTTCACGGCCATCTTCTGGCTTGTGGTCGCGGTTTATCTTGGCTGCTTCCTCCATATGGCGCTGGTTTACGGCTCCATCGTTAAGTTTGCCTTGAAGTTGCCTTTCATCAATTTCTTTCGCGGCATCCTTGATGCGCAGATGGTTGCCTACTCGACATCATCTTCATCAGCGACATTGCCGGTCACCATATCGAACGTGCGGGAAAATCTCGGCGTGTCAAAATCGGTGGCGGGGTCGGTCTTGCCGTTGGGCGCGACGATTAACATGGACGGC
>BQJH01000202.1 GCA_021604605.1 Hyphococcus sp. | reverse complement strand
CGTCTGCATCAGCTGACGTAATCGACCCTTCGGTTAATTCAATGGTCCAGTCAACGCCGAATTCACCCATACTTTCAATTCCATCGCTGAACTGGATCGTATCAGTCCATCCGCCTCCGGCGCCGCCATTCATTTGATCAGAGCCGTCACCCATTTCATATACAAAGACGTCGGCGCCATCACCGCCATACATTCGGTCATTACCCGCACCACCTGTAATTTGATCATCTCCAGCGTCACCACGAATATTATCTCTACCTTCACCGCCGAAAATCGTATCATCACCGGAGCCGCCGCGCTGAACATCATTACCGGCGCCGCCAATCAGCGTATCATCACCGTCATTACCAAGTTGAACCGCGCGATCAGTCATGCCGCTCGCATCAAGACTGTCGTCTCCCTTACCGCCATCGACGCGTTCAACACTGGCCTCGTTCATATTGAGTGAAAAATCACCATCCCCTTGAACGATTACACGGTCATTGCCTTCGCCACCAGAAACAACTGTATCGTCGCTATCTGCATAAATGCGATCGTTTCCGGCGCCGCCCATAAGTTGGTCCGCGCCTGCATCACCGCGGATGTTATCATTACCATCGCCGCCGGAAATTACATCATCACCGGAGCCGCCGCGCTGAACATCATTACCGGCGCCGCCGGTCAGCGTATCATCACCGCCTTTACCAAGCTGTGTTGCACGACCTGTCATACCGCTGGCATCCAGATTGTCATCACCTTTGCCGCCATCAACGCGCTCTACGCCAGCAGCATTCATGTCGAGCGAGAAGTCGCCTTTACCTTGAACAATAACACGGTCATTACCTTCACCGCCAGAAACAACAGTATCATCGCTATCTGCGTAAATGCGATCATTTCCAGCTCCGCCTATTAGCTGGTCAGCGCCAGCATCGCCACGGATGTTATCATTGCCATCCCCACCGGAAATTATATCATTACCAGAACCGCCGCGCTGAACGTCATTACCATCTCCGCCGGTCAGCGTATCATCGCCGTCCTTGCCAAGCTGTGTTGCACGACCTGTCATACCGCTGGCATCCAGATTGTCATCACCTTTGCCGCCGTCGACGCGCTCTACACCGGCAGCATTCATATCGAGAGAGAAGTCGCCATCCCCCTGAACGATTACGCGGTCATTGCCTTCGCCGCCAGAGACAACCGTGTCGTCACCATCAGCATAAATCCGATCATTACCCGCACCACCTATTAGTTCATCAGCGCCTGCATTACCTTGAATAATGTCGTTGCCGTCACCGCCAAGAATGCGATCCTCACCAGCAGTCCCTCGCAAGCGGTCATTATTGTCCGTACCGGTAATGATATTCATTTCTGCAATATCAGCCACATTGATAGTTACAGTTTCAGTATACACGTTTCCTGCACTATCCTCGACAGAAAGCGTCACGTCGTGGCTTTCTTGCGCTTCAAAGTCTAATGCTGCACCAGCCTTGACTTTGAGTTCATTGCCGACGACTTCAAACAAACCAGATGGGTCGTCCGTAATTGTGTAGGCAGCCGTATCACCAGTATCGCTATCTGTACTCGAAAGCGTTCCAACCGTTGCGCCAACAAGATTTTCAGCCACGCTAGAGTTTGTCAGTGTGATATCTGTCGGCGTTTCATTTATGTCTGCAACATTGATTGTGATTTCTTCCTGATAGACAGCCCCGCTACTATCTTCCACCTGAAGCATAATTGTATGAGAGTCCTGGCTCTCATAATCCAGAGAGACGCCAGCTTTAACTTTCAACTCATTGCCGACAACTTCAAACAAGCCCGAGGGATCATCTGCAACACTGAATGTGGCCGTATCGCCAGTATCAGGGTCCACTGCAGATAAAGTACCGACAACAGTTTCTGTCCCGGCTTCTACAACCGTGTATGTATCACCTTCATTGGTCGCCGATATTGTCGCCTGCACCCCATCAGGACCACCTTCGTCTGGATTGATGACTTTAACATTGTTATCACCATCAATCAGGTTTGGCGCAGTAAACTCACCATTTACAAGTTCCAGTGGCTCCAACTCACCAGACGACGGTGTGCGCGTAGCAAAAGCCTGAACTCCATCTTCAGTGATAACGATTTTTATTCTCGAGCTGCCATCATCATTAGGCACCCAGGGCTGGGAGATCGCGTTGCCATCTTCAAATTGCAGGAAGCTCTGCGTGTCTTCGTCATAATGTGCATGCTCCAACTGGATCGTACCACCCGTCAGAGATTCACCATTCACTTCTAACTCGAATGAATTATCCGCTCTTGCAAAATCAATTACGATCTCAGCGGATTCAGGATCGGTGAGAGATATGACAGAAGTTTCTTCGCCGCCGCCATTGCCGGTTTTAATGTCGCCGTTCTCAACGGCTGCTTCAACGGTAGTAGAAAGCAACGGGTCGAACGTAATATCTGTCGGCGCCTCATTGACGTCGGCAACGTTAATCGTAACAGTCTCAGAATAAGAAGCGCCACCACTATCTGTGACCTGTACGGTCAACTCATAACTTTCCTGGCCTTCATGATCGAGTGAAACGCCATCTTTGAGCTTCAGCTCGTTGCCGACCACTTCGAACAAACCAGAGGCATCCTGGCTGATAGAATAGCTTGCGCTGTCGCCCGCATCCGGGTCCGTAGAAGACAGGGTCGCTACGGTCGCGCCTGAAGCGTTTTCATCGATGCTCGTAGATGACAGTTCGATATCCGTCGGGCCTTCATTAAGGTCGGCAACATTGATGTTCACAACCTCGGTGTAAGCCGCGCCATCACCATCGGTCACCTGAAGGGTCAGCTCATAACTATCCTGTCCCTCATGATCGAGAGAGACGCCGTCCTTGAGCTTCAACTCATTGCCGACCACTTCGAACAGACCAGAGGCATCATCGCTGATAGAATATGCTGCGCTGTCGCCCGCATCCGGGTCGGTAGAGGACAATGTCGCAACAGTTGCACCAGACGCGTTTTCATCGACAGAGGTTCCGGAGAGCGCGATATCCGTCGGGCCTTCATTGATATCGGCAACATTGATCGTAATGGTTTTCGAGTGTGAGGCCCCACCGCTATCAGTGACCTGAACGGTCAACTCATAACTGTCCTGGCCTTCATGATCGAGAGAGACGCCGTCCTTGAGCTTCAACTCATTGCCAACCACTTCAAAAAGGCCAGATGCATCATCGGTTATGGAATACGTTGCCGTATCACCAGCATCGGGATCTGTTGAAGACAAAGTTCCAACAATCGCCCCTGCTTCATTTTCATAAACAATTGGATTATCGCTTGGCGCGCCTTCCACAACGCTTGCGTCATTGACCAATACGAGGTCGTTGTTGCCTGCCAGGTCAGGTACAACACCACCCTCAGCCTGCCCCATCACCCAGTTAGAAACCAGACCGGCCTCGCCTTGAGGATTGGCTAGAGTTCCACCAGTATTGTCGGCAATTTCATCGCTGCTACGCGCGTGATCAAATATCCGAACTTCGGCAATTTCGCCTTCAAATATCTGCCTGGTATCAAACCTGCCACCCTCTGCATCCTGTTCCTGTCCGAACGCAACCGTACCATCTGTTTTGAGGTCACGAATATTGATGGTTGAAGAAAACTCAGCCTCGCCATCTACATAGACTTTAAGTTCGTTTGAAGCCTGATCCCATGTGAATGAGACCTGATGCTGTTCACCATCAAGAAGTGAACTGTTAGGAATACCAGTATTGATCTTCTGGCCAGCAAGAAAAATATTGACGTCGCCGCTGCTGCTTTCCAGCCAGATAAGCGCTTCATTATTGTGGCCGCTGCTGGCCGCATATGAGAATAGCGGAACGCCCGAACCTACATCCGTTTGTGAGGACGTAAATGTTACTTCCACCGTCAGGGCATCTGTCGGAAAAGCTTCGACATTCGCGGCAATCGCGGCGTCATCATTACCGCCATCTGTGTTAAATGTTACCGCCCCTGAAGACGTAGATGCTGGTTCCAAGACCAAATCCGTCGGCTTTTCGTTGATATCCGCAACATTAATTGTGACTGTTTCCGAGTAAGAAGCACCGCCACTATCAGTAACTTGCACAGTCAGTTCGTAACTATCCTGTCCCTCATGGTCGAGAGATACGCCGTCCTTGAGCTTCAGCTCATTGCCGACCACTTCGAACAGACCGGACGCATCATCGGTGATAGAATATGTTGTACTATCGCCAGCATCCGGATCTGATGACGACAAGGTCGCTACAGTCGCGCCCGAAGCATTTTCATTTACAGACGTGCCTGAAAGGGCAATATCCGTCGGACCTTCATTCACATCGTTGACAGAAACTGTGTAATCTTGCGATGAACTTTCACCATGCTCATCAGTTGCAGTGATGGTAAGAGAAACCTCAGAAAATGCCTCATGATCAATGCTCACGCCATCTTTAAGCTTGAGAGCGTAACCATCATCAGTCTCGATCAACTCAAACCGGTCATCGTCGACTGAATATGTGATCGCGTCGCCTTCAGCATCAGTGATTGACAACAACGCCGCCTGCTGACCTATCACATTTTCTGAAACCGATAATGTTGCGTCAGGATCAAACCCAGGCACGTTAAAGGACGTTCCGGAAATCACTTGATTAGCGCCGCCCGTATCAGGACCGCTCCATGAAAGTTGCAAAGTCTGGGCGCCGCCATTTTCAAAATAGCGGATTTCTATATCATGAGATCCTTCATCAAGATCGAGCGTTACAGAACGCGTACGCGTTCCGTGCAACCCATCATTATCAAGAACCGGCTCACCATCGATGAACAGCATACTGCCATCATCACTTGCCATGTTGATGGTGTAAGAGCCGCCTTTTTCAACAACTAATTGGCCTTCATAACGAGCCGCAAAATAGCTATCCGGCCCGTCTTCCCAGAATTTCTCGTTGCCTTGCATGTGGTCGATACTGTCAACAACAGCCTGGGCGTCAGGCGTTGCATCAAAATCAACCTCATTCAAATTCCGGATCGAGTGGCCAACGTCATAGTAAGATGCTTGAAGACCAAGGCCTTCGTTGAGAGTGATGTCAGGCGCCGTGTTCGTATCACCGACGGCAATAGAATAGGTTGCGGTATCTGAGGCGCCCGCAGCGTCGGTTACAGTTACGCCGACCTCTAAGGCGCTTTCCAGTTCATGGTCGACCGAAACGCCGTCTTTAAGTTTTAAAACAAGCGAGCCGTCTTCTTCCGCGACTTCAAAGCGATCATCATCTACAGTAAATGTATGAGAATCCCCGACATCAGGGTCAGTAACAGTTAAAACTGCAACTGTCGCGCCAGCCTCATCTTCAGGCAGGCTTAGAGCATTTTCAGAATACCCATGCGAGAAGGCTTCACCTTCAATCACTTGATTGACGCCGCCCGTATCAGGACCGCTCCATGAAAGTTGCAAAGTCTGGGCGCCGCCATTTTCAAAATAGCGGATTTCTATATCATGAGATCCTTCATCAAGATCGAGCGTTACAGAACGCGTACGCGTTCCGTGCAGCCCAT
>BQJH01000201.1 GCA_021604605.1 Hyphococcus sp. | reverse complement strand
ACAGCCCGTCGCCGCCTCAATCGCGGAAACCGGATTGGCGCTGCTGACGCACTAACATGGTGGAATAAAGCAACCGTGAGCGGCGTACTGCGTGAGGTTATGGGCCTCACGAGACGGCGCGCCGCCGAACGTGCGCTTTTTTTAACACCTGTTATTCCAGCCCTCGTTCGCGATCCAGAAAACATTCAGGAAAATTCGCGCGTCACACCGGTGGAAGACCCGCCACGGCGCGGCTCTGTTGCAGAAAGCCGAACCGTTCAAGGCGCAACTGTCGCGGGCGGCGCTGGCGCCGCCGCCTCTACCATGGGCCGCGATAATGCGGAAGAACTCGATCAGGTTGAAACCAATATTGAAAACGGCGATGGCCTGACGGAAAACCCAACCGCCCATGAAGGCTCAAGCCCGCCCGGCGGTAATCCTGATCCGGTACAAGACATGGACGGTGATGGCGACATCGACGTTATTGATCAAAATGGGCAAGTTGTAGGGGGCGGTGAAGACGGCGATGGCGAGATCATTGTCAGTGGACCACAACGCCCTTCCAAGCACGAAGCCCACGCCGTCGAAGCACAAATCCAGTTTGCCCTTTTATTGCTGATTATTCTTTCCGTACTGTTTGTTATTTACGCCCGCTATGACGATTGGCGAAATTTCCGTCGCTAGAGCTCCGCTTAAATATGCTTTTGAATGTTACGGCGCAGAACGGGCAACAATTCCTCTTCAAACCACGGGTTCTTTTTAAGCCATCCTGTATTGCGCCATGACGGATGGGGCGTTGCAAAATAGCGCGGTGCATAATCCTTCCACGCCCGGACGGTTTCAGTCAGCGTCTTCTTTGCTCCTTTGCCGAGATGCCATTTTTGCGCGTAGCCGCCAACCAGAATGCAAGTTTCCAATTGCGGCATTACTTCCATTAATAAGGCGCGCCAGTGGATCGCACATTCTTTGCGCGGCGGCAGGTCCCCGCCCTTACCATCATAACCGGGAAAGCAAAAACCCATGGGAATAATCGCGATTTTATTCTTGTCGTAAAACACATCTTCGCCAACGCCCATCCATGCGCGCAATCGATCGCCCGAGGGATCAGTAAAAGGTTTGCCGCTTTGATGAACAAGGTTTCCCGGCGCCTGTCCGAAGATCGCCAGCTTTGCACTTTTTGAGACTTGCAAAACCGGGCGTGGCTCGTGGGGTAATGGCGTCTTGATCGGCGTCTCAATACAAATCCTGCAAGCGCGAATATCTTTTACAAGAGATGGTAGTGTGGGCAATGGGGTCAGTTCCGTTCTAAATAGCAACATCAATTATTGATCTACCGCATCAAACAGTTCGATCAACGCTGATAGCTGAAACGTGATGAGCGGGTCAGATCAACCCATCCAGATCAACCCGATCACCGCGCCGGTCATCAAAGTCGCCAATGTCCCCGCAACAAGCGCTTTCGGCGCCAGGGAAATCACATCCTGGCGGCGCTCTGGCGCCAGCGCCGTCAAGCCGCCGATGACAATGCCGAGGCTGGCGAAATTCGCAAATCCGCAAAGGGAATAAATCACGATCAGGGTCGACCGCTCACTGAGCGTTCCTTCCGGGAGATTTGCCAACTGAACATAAGCGACAATTTCATTCACCGCAGTCTTCACGCCCATAAGAGATCCAGCGCTAAACGCCTCCGCCCAGGGAACGCCTGTCAGCCACATCAATGGTGCAAAAACCCAACCCAACATACGCTCAAGCGTTAAAGGACTGCCGAATACATCGGGAAAGCCGCCAAGCATGATGTTGACCAGCGCCGCAAAGGCCGTAAAGGCGATTAACGAGGCGAGGATGTTAAGATAAAGGCCCAGCCCATCTGTCACTCCGCGCATGAACGCATCCATGGCGCTGGCATATTTAAAGTCATCCGCCGCACTGGACGCCGTCGGGACTTCGCCTTTTGGCGCCGGGATCATCACTTGCGCCATCAAGATCGCTGCAGGCACCGAAATCAACGACGCCACAATAATATGTCCGAGAACGGATGGCTGTTGCGGTTCAAGCAACGTCGCATAAAGCACCATCACAGAACCAGCGACGGTCGCGAAACCGCCAGTGATGACAATAAACAATTCAGAGCGAGACAATTTGGACAGAAAAGCGCGGATCAACAACGGCGCCTCTGTTTGCCCAAGAAACGTATTCGCCGCTGCCGACAACGCCACTGCACCGCCAACATTAAAGATGCGCGTGAGCAAGACCGCGAGGCCTCGAATAAAAATTTTCAAAATGCCAATATGCCATAAGAGCGCCGACAAACCTGAGAAGAAAATCACAAGCGGTAAAGCGCCAAAGGCAAAGTTAAACATTGCCCCTTGATCGGTCACTTCGAAAGGCGCAGGGCCCCCGCCCAAATGGCCAAACACGAAAGACGTGCCCGCCTGGGTCGCCTGCTGCAGCGCTTCGACAGCGATATTTAAAAAGGCGAGCGCGTCGCGTGCGCCCGGTGTGTAGAGTAACAAACCGGCAATCAAAATTTGAGCGCCAATAGTCCAGATTGCGCTGAATAATGGAAATTGCAGCTTTCGCTCGGAAAACAACCAGGCAATGAACACAAAAGCAACAAGCCCGATCGCACTTTGACCCCGTAAGCCGATCTGGCTGATATCCACTGGCAAATCCATCGCCCCTCGCAAATTATGATTAATTGCTCAAACGGCGGACTATGGCCAAAGGCGCGCCCAATGTCACGGATTTCCGCACCTTGAAACCGGCTTTGCCGGGCCGGTTGCGTCTGGCGCGAGCGCGACTAAAGTGCGCGGAAAATCTGGCCAAATCTGGCCGCTACAGGATTGAAGGATTTTCCCCATGTTGCCGAAGCCAAGCGTTCAACTGAAATCAAACACGCTCGAATATGAAATGACGCCGCTGGTGAAACCGACCGGCTTTCGTGAATATGATGCGCGCTGGCTGTTCGAAGACGAAATCAACCTTCTCGGTATTCAGGCGCTTGGTCAGGGCCTTGGCACGCTTATTCGCGAAATGGGGAAAGAACCGCGCATCGTCGTCGGTCACGATTTCCGAGGCTATTCAATTTCCATCAAGCAGGCGCTGACCGTCGGTCTGATGACAGCGGGTATTGAAGTGAACGACATTGGGCTGGCGCTCTCACCCGTCGCCTATTTTGCGCAGTTCGATCTCGATATCCCTTGCGTCGCGATGGTGACCGCAAGCCACAATGAAAACGGCTGGACTGGCGTTAAGATGGGCGTCGCAAAGCCCCTCACCTTTGGCCCGGATGAAATGGGCCGCCTCAAGGAAATTGTCTTAAACGCGGAATATAAAGAAGCGCCCGGCGGAGCGTACAAATATATTGATGGCATGCGCGAGCGCTATATCGCTGACGTTACCAAAGGGGTCAGCTTTAAGCGGAAGATGAAAGTGATCGCCGCCTGCGGGAACGGTACGGCTGGCGCTTTTGCGCCAGAAGCGCTGGAGCGGCTCGGTCTTGACGTCATCCCGATGGATGCAGAGCTAGACCATACTTTCCCTCGATATAATCCGAACCCTGAAGACATGGAAATGCTCCACGCCATGCAGGAAGCTGTTCGCGAACATGACGCCGATGTTGCCCTTGGCTTTGATGGCGACGGTGATCGTTGCGGCGTGGTCGATGATGAAGGCGAAGAAATTTTCGCGGACAAAATTGGCGTTCTGATCGCACGTGATTTATCCGCCATTCATGAGAACGCACAATTTGTTGTTGATGTAAAATCAACCGGCCTGTTTGTGACTGACCCGGTTCTGCAAGCCAATGGCGCAAAAACCGAATATTGGAAAACCGGACACTCTTACATTAAACGCAAAAGCCATGAGATGGGTGCGCTGGCTGGTTTTGAAAAATCTGGGCACTTCTTTTTTAACAAGCCCATCGGGCGCGGCTATGATGATGGTCTGGTTGCAGCGATCGCCTTGTTGCAGATGCTGGATCGCAACCCGGACAAGAAAATCTCCGACATGAGGAAATCGCTGGCGAAGACCTACCAGTCGCCAACCATGTCGCCCCATTGCGCCGACGAGACGAAATATGGCGTTGTCGACAAGATCGTGAAAACCTTTGTTGATCGTGCGGAAGCGGGCGGTGAGATCATCGGCCAGAAAATTCGCGATGTCGTGACCGTGAACGGCGTTAGGATTACTGCGGAAGACGGCACATGGGGATTGGTGCGCGCATCCTCCAACAAGCCGGAGCTGGTTGTGGTGATCGAGAGCCCGACTTCGGAAGAGAACATGAAAAAGATGTTCGCCGAGCTGAACGCTGTCATGAAAGAACACCCGGAAATCGGCGAATATAATCAGACGATCTAATCGCGGCGTTTTCTGTGATTTTGGGTTAATCGGTCGCTTTGGCATGGCCAGTGGTATTGCCTGCGGGGTGAAAGCTGCTGGATAATGACGTTTACCGTTCATCATCACAGCTTTCAGACGAAGAGCCGCGCCCTTATGAATTCGTCTTTACTTTCAAGCCTTTCCTCAAGGTTCTTTGCGACGGGCAAGAACTCTCAACCTTCCGGTGTTGAGGAACCGTCAGCAACAAGCTGGCGGCGGATTTACTGGCTCTATGCGGCAATTATCCCGCTCACACTTTATGCCTTCGATGCGACGCGCATCATCTTCTATCACATCGCACGCTCGCCAAATGTCGGGTTGGCGGCCCAGCTTTCTCTTACCTTTCTTTTTTATGGATTATGGATACTCGTTCCCCGCCTCATCTGGCCCCTGGCGGTGCAAGCGGTCAGTCGGGCCTCTCGCTGGGGCAAAAAGCTGATCCCGATCGCCGGTTTTGGCCTCGCTCTGGCAGTTTTTCATCTGCTGGTTCTGACCTATAGCCGTCTCATTATGTATAGCCGCGCCGCTTTTCAGTGGGAGCCAATCCACATCCTGCATATTTATGGCGGGGTCTGGTTGCGTTTTGGCGGTATCTGGATTTTGGCCTACATGATTTACGCCGCGGCGATCTTCTATATCCTCACACGCACCCATCCAAAACCACCACCACCCGCCCGGTATGAAGTTCGTGAAAACGGGAAAACGTTGTCGATTCCGCTAGAAGAAATCTACTGGATCAAAGCCGCCGGGAACTATGTTGAGTTACATACAACCCGCGGCGTCACGATGGTCAGGAAAACACTCAACCAGATTAGCCAGGAATTAAGCGGCGGTGAGTTTTTAAAATCTCACCGCAGCGCTTTGATCAATGGTCGCCACGTCGTTGCGATTAAACCGCGAGAAGACACGACCGGTTATAGTGTGCAACTCAGCAATGAAACCGAGGCGCCTTTAAGTCGAAGACGCTTAAAAGCGTTCAAGGATTTGTTGAAGGCCGTAAAATAAAACGACCGCTTAGGTTACTTTCTTGACCTTTCACACACAGAACAACACCACTCACACCCTTGCCTCGCCCACGTTTTTTGACCGCTAGTCACATAGAGGACCGTAAACGCCTCTTAGAATATTGATAAAACCACCCAATTGGGATGCTTTGA
>BQJH01000200.1 GCA_021604605.1 Hyphococcus sp. | reverse complement strand
GCCTAAGCGGCTCAAGCTGAGACGATTTTTTTGATCATCACGACGCGTATCGCTTCTAGGGCGTCAAATTAGCTTGTTTTTTGATAATTGGTTAGCGTACCGGGAGTGCATTGCTGCGAATTTTGAAAATTCACGGCGCTAAGAACGATTACCTTAGCTGATACGCTAGGGAATAATATTCAATGAAGGCTCCGATCGTGATGGACCTCTCGAACGAATTCCGCTTAAGTTTAACAGGTGTCTGAAAAAGCGGGAGGCGGTGCTCTAGACAGTCGCGTGGACTTTGTCCAACTGTTTTTTTGCAGGAACGACAAAATGGGTGAGTTCAGAGAACCAAAAAGAGGGGAAGAATATGGGGAAGGCGCCCAGTCACGTTGGGGAACGTTTCAAACCGGCCAAAACGAGTGGCGACGATGTCTGGCAGCTGATCATTGGCGCTCGCCGGACCGATATCATTCGCGGCCTTAAGGAGCGATGTATTCCCAGGCTCGAAGCTGGGGCCTTGGTCCACAAGCAATCCTACGATCCAGATCATTTCAGGTCAGGCGCCGATGAGATCCTACCGGGGGTTGTCAAAAATTGGCGCCCGGCCAATCGCCTTCTAGTTTATGAAGCGTCCAGAATGTTTTGCATCAGCGGTCGGGGGAGCGATGTCAAACAAAAATTTGACGGTCCCAGTTTGGAAGATTTCAGAACGGCAGTGATCGTTGGATGTAAATCTCGGTTGCAAAAAGTGAACGCTTCACAGATCAAAAATTTAATCACGCTGACGCCATCCGAAAAAGTTGAAAGGGAGTATTCTGAAGGCGCTTTGTGGCAGGCAGTGCTTCGATCCGTTTATGCTGTTATGTCAAAAGAGTATCGAAAGCATAGCTTGACGCCGCCGACTTTTGACTCGCTTTTCCAAAACCCTGACCTGACGGGACCGAAGGCAATCACTAAATTTCGAGAGATTGCGCTGGCGCCGTACAATGTGACGGAAGAAACAAATGTCCTCGTTCAATTTGACAATATGGGATGGGCGGCAAAACCAGATACGTTCGATGCCGGACCGCTTGAGTTTTTTCTTGGGTCAGAAAAAGATGAGCGGCATGCAGTCCTTGAAGAAATCCGT
This sequence comes from Hyphococcus sp., assembly GCA_021604605.1. Lineage (GTDB taxonomy): Bacteria > Pseudomonadota > Alphaproteobacteria > Caulobacterales > Parvularculaceae > Hyphococcus. The sequence continues at coordinate 4,402 of BQJH01000200.1, read as the reverse complement.
GACAACGTTTTTGGCGAAGAAGGCGGGTATCAGCTGATCAATCCCTTTCAGTCTGGGATGCGCGGTGGCTTGTCGGCGCTCAGCGTTGCGCTGTTTGATGAGAATGAACGTAAAATACGCCGCTGCGCGCAGCCCATTCTTTACATTCCGCTGCATGGTCGCAGCCTTAAATCCCCGCGGGACAGCTACCCTGAGCTGATCTATCGAATATTTCGATTCTACAAGCATATGGATAAAAACTTGCGGCGAGAGCGCGAGGGCGCCGGTGCGTTATCCGCCGACCAGCTGCCCAAGCGAAAATCCCGGAGCGGCCGACGCGTCGGAATTCCTCGTGATCTTGATGAGATCGTTACGATCATTCGAGAAACCAGACTACTGATGGCCCGTTATCCAGCGATCATTATTTTTGATGGATATACGCGTCCTCTAGCCTTCGACTCGCCCGCTATTTATCGCCATCAGAGTTTGTTGCGAGCGATTTCTGACGACCACGTGTTTACGCTCATAGAGCGACTTGTTGAACTACCTACACCGACTAAGAATCATGCTTTCGACATAAGCACGTTCCGAAAAAATCGATTTGTCATCATGTCTGACCGGCCGATGTATCATGAGGCCAAAGGAGGTGATGATCCGGCGCCGATGGATGACCATCCGGCGCTCAAGTCGCTGCGCGGAAAGTCCATCGAAGTCCCAACACCGGAACGCCATGACAAGCTAATCGACGTCCTGGGATTTCAAACTCCCCAGCAAGTGGCGTGGTTTCGCAAACAGATCGGTAAGGATACTGAGCTTCCTAACGTTGAGGATCTTGAAAAGTCTTTCATTGCCCATCAAGGCGAATTACGAAAGCTTTGTGCTCACTCCTTATTTCGTAATCATGCGCGGTCCGAAAGCGTTATGGGGCTCATCAGCGTGCTCGTAAAACTGAAATACACAAAATGGACTGTATTCAAAAACGCGGGTAGTGAAGCCGATCTCTGCAATATGATGATTGCGCGGCTCCTTAATCTGATTGAAGCGCGGAGCAATCCGGATTGGAAATTGTTTTTCCAATTCATTGCGCTTGCACCGGGCGGTGTACGACCAAAAACCTTGTGCCGCCTCTACGAGAGTTACCACCGGGCTAAGTATCCAGATCAGCATCCGCCAGATCGCAAAGAAATCAACCGTTCTATAATCGACATGTTGATCGCGTGTTCGGGCGTCCTCGGGCTCTATAGAACAGATCGTCTTAATACGCCGAAGATACGCAAGCCCTTGGAGCAGTATCGCCAGGAATTAATCGTCAAAGACGAGTTACCCACCAATCGCGCTATCCAGTTTTCCTTTGCACAAATTGGGCAATATATTTGCACTCATTTTGAGCGGACATATCACGATTACGGTAAAGTTCGACAAAGGATTGGCGCCACAAGCCATCTCCCTGAACGCCTTTTCTTACATTTTTTAATGGCGGAGGAAGCATTAGCCCAATTTTCGATCTTGGCGCTTTATGATGATTTTCATGAGGATACGTCTTTGAGGCGTCAACGCCGCCTCCTTGAGTGTTTGTATCATGGTGCTGCGAGCCTGGGCGATGGACATTTGCAAACGCCGCTCCCTTACGATGTTGAAGAAAGCTGCTTGCCGAGCGATCCGAAGGCTCGATGGCTCACGCTCTATTCGTTTATCTTTCGCCGTAACCTTGATGGTCCGCCTGAGTATCCGTTGACCCGCGTGTTTGCTGCCGATGATGTAAAGTTTGATATTTTGATGTGCTTAGCGAGCCCCGAAATTTGTCGCGGAGTGACGCCATTGGGCAATAATCCCGATATTGGCGTTGATGAGTCCGGCGTTATGACTGAGTTCGTGATCGACTTGCTAAGCGCTTCAAATGCAGTGGGCTGCCATGATGCACCGCAAATTCAAAAATTGCTCGATGAGCGTCAATCGCGACTAGCTGGAATAACTGCGCCGTCCGATAATCCCATCAACTATCGCATAGAAAAGCGCTTGCTGGATATCGATCTTGGCAGCCAGGCGGCGCTTCGTGGGTTGGCGGATGTAGATGAATTGGTCGATTTACGCAACGATTTCGTAACGCCGGCGATTGACGAATTGCTTGAAACGTCGTTTCAAGAAAGCGGTTTTCAAGAGTGTGTCGGGAGAGTTCGTGCGCAAGTTGGACCATTGAATTTCGTTGCGGACCGTCCTTCGCGATTGGTTATTAATGTGGATGCCAGCCAATTGTCACCGATGAATTTGAAAGCGCTGATCGATCTCCTGAATCGCTACGGAGAGATGACAGGGTTGGCTGCGGACCTTCGCGATGCGGGGCGTCGGCCCAATACCGCCGAACAGAGGGTTGTTCGGTTGGATCATAGCACCCGTTTGTTCGCTGAGTCTTATACTGCCTACGCCGTCGCGGAGAGTTTTCGCCAGCATTTATTTTTAAGAAGACCAAATGACAGAATGGATGTTTTGGGCGGGCACGCATCGCGCAGCTTAATACGCGTTTTACTAAAGCTAGAACGCTTCGCTGAAAGTTGGCTTGGCAAGGGGCGAGACGAAGTAAATCGGCCGGGATGGTTTTGGCGCGCTGCGCAGGTCCATTCGGTTGAGCTTGGAAGACATCTTGCGAAGTATCCGCGGGAACGTGCAGGAATATTGATCTTACAGTCAACGATTGCGCGGTATGCGCGTTCGCGAAACTATGACGTAAAGCATGACTATCCACGTTTTCTCGGAATGGCGTTAGAGTGCCTTAAGAGTGCTGAGCCCTTGGTGCTGAAATTAGGCATGCATACGCGTCTAAGGTTTCGGTTCGCATTGGAGCGCGCCAAGGTGCTGCTTGAAGCGGCGCGCCTAAAGGCTGAATTCGATAAAGACGTGGTTGGCATAGACGTGTCGCGCCTTCTCGATCATGCCGAGATAGACATCGACCTTCTTCTTGCCATTTCCGAAGGACATTCCGACACCCTTTGGAAGGGTCTTGCCGAGACGCAATTAGAAAAGTTAAAAATGCTTCGCGATTCGATTGCGGTTAATTTTGAACTGCCTCAGAAAGCTACATTGAGCGATAGCGACCGCTAAATCGAAAGCAGCGAACTCATGCAAATACGCGTCAATCGACGATTTTCATGAATTTATTGGTTGTCCCTAGCAAATACTAGATTCTAGGTTACTCGTGATGCAGTCCACCGAGATGCGGAATTAACTTTATCGTTCCTATAGGAGTGACTTGTCTCGAATCCGGCGCATCTTTGCCCAAAGCGAGATGTGTTCGTGTTCCGTTATAAGAGAGAACATACGCCTTCAGCACAGTGCGGAAATGAGCAGCGCTGAATATAATAAGGTGATCTAAACAATCTCGGCGAATTGAACCGTTAACCTGTGCCTACCAAAAACTCCATCGCAGCTTTAGTTCCCTGTTGTTTACGCGGAATTTCCTGTTAGATCGCAAATTTTCCCTTTTAAATATTTTAGGGAATTTGCCCATAAGTGTTTGAATAAGCTACTTTATTTACGGAGATTTCTCTGGCAATTGGCCAAAAAACAGATTTTCCCTGTAAATTCCCATTTAGCAGGGAATTGTGCTGCTGAGACTAGTTATGGTGGAACTGCCCCGCCCACCATTCAGTCCCACCGAAACGACGACTTATTCAGCTTCCGAGCGAAGGCCCGTGATGCCGGGTCTTTCACCGCCTGTATTCTCCAGTTTGCGGAAAAAATAGTCTCCGTAGGCAGAGTAAATGGCGCGCTATCGCAAAAGTCTCCAAACGCCATTTCCGACGACTTATTCGGCCAAATCGCAATTTTTGGCGATATTACAAATTCACGAACAAAGCCGACTCTATGGGCGGCAATTTTTGATAATGAAGCCGTCGAGATGGCAAAATCCATTCAAAAAGCAACCTCGCGTGTAGTTGTGAAATCGGGGCGGGATGTGCGGGAGTTCAGTGCAAAAGGATCAACCGGTGCAATCTCTCAGCTCATGCAGCAATGCCCGAATGAGGTGCTAATCTTACAATAGGGGGGCGCAGTGATGCTTTAGGCTTTGGTTTGTTGTCGCGAGAATGCGTATGTCGTACATAAAATCAGATTATGCTCATTTGGATTCATATCTTTGCAGGGGTCATTCTTGGCGGTCTGATAGGCAGCTTCCTTAATGTTGTAATCTGGCGCGGACCGATACTGTGGGGGTTGGTGAGTGAAGAGAGCGCTTCACGTGGAAATTTGTTCTGCCCACGGTCTTATTGTCCCTCTTGCCGGTCGACTATTAAAGCGCGCCATAACATCCCCCTTGTCAGCTATTTTATTCTAGGCGGACGCTGCGCCAATTGCTCGATTGCTATTTCGCGTCGTTATCCCATTGTTGAATTTCTAGGCGCAGTTGTTGGGGTGGGCGCCGTATGGGTGT
>BQJH01000199.1 GCA_021604605.1 Hyphococcus sp. | reverse complement strand
CCCTTCCCACCGAACCAGTACGCAACAATCTGCTCCTAGTCTTTAGGTTTAAAAGGTTCCGCTAAAGGTCAGAGTGACGCCGCCGCCATTTTGGTTGCTACGCTGTTCACGGAAGTTTGGAACACCCAGAGCCCGCGACCCGACAAAGACCGTCCGGTCGCGTGCATTATTCACATTCAAAATATCGTTGGCGTCGAGTTTGATCTTTATACCTTTGAGCGCGGTCGTTTCTATAAAGGCGCTCAAATCCAGATCTCTTGAGAAGGTCGTGAACTCATCAAGGCCAAACCCTAGCTCATCGCCTCGATTGCCTGCACTCACACCCCAACTTATTTTTCGATCGGGAAAATCCTGACGGAAGCTGATGTCGTATTCGTAATCTTCTTCAAACGAAAACTTTCGATCAAGCCCGGTTACAGGATCGACAACAGAACTGTCCTGCACTGTCACGCTTGATTCAAGACGCGCATTTTTCAGACCCATGAAATCAAGCGGCGCCGTTAATTCAAAAGTACCGCCCCAAAGGGTTCCGTCGCCAATATTGCCCGGCACTTCGACCGTGCCGCTGAGGGGCAACAAATCTTCAACATCCTGCACATAATCATAAAAGCCCGCCAGAGAGATAACGCCAATGTCGCCGAACCGTTGTTCAAACTCTGCTCTGAAAGCCCATGTGCGTTGCGGTTGCAGTTCCGGATTACCAAAATCAACATCTTCATCATCGAAGTTTACTGAGCTGACAAACTGATTGAACGAGAGTTGATTGACTTTGCGCTCACCCGAAAGGCGGAACTGGGTTTGCGGCCCCATACGATAAGTCAGCGTTAAAGACGGTTTGGGATAAGTGAAGAATCGAGAATTATCCGTATCACCAGATTGGGATATCTTGGAAAACTCAAACGCAAAACCAAGATCAAGTGTTATTGCCGGACTTAATGTCCAACTATCATTGATAAACGGTTCGCCGCGGATTTCCGTCACGCGCGTATTTGAGCCATCGACATCATCAGACACCAAAACGCCTGACCCGTCATCAACAAAGAACTCTGCGCTGTTTTCGAGGAAGTTATGAACCACCTCGCCGCCGAATTGAATAGAGTGTCCTTTTAGGCCGGCCCAATCAAATTCTAACCGACCGATTGTTTCCCCTGTATTTTGTTGAGGCACAAAGAGAGATCGTTCATTGGCGCCCACCGCCGGGAAAAGCTCAAACCTGAACTCATCATCATCATCGACACGCTCCATAAGGGCGATGACTTTGATCCCGAATACATCAGAAAATTTGTGCTCGTAATCAGCGCCAACTTCATATCTGTACAATATATGTTGGAGTGGAAACATCGCCACATCTGGCCCGCCAGTTTCTAAAAACCGCGTCTCTGTTGGGCTGTCCCGAAAATTTTCATACCCCGCTTCAACATTGAAACGGACGATATCGCCATTCGCAAAACTCTTTTCGAGGTTTAAATTGCCGCCAACATCTTTCCGGGAAAAATTGCCTTCCCGCACACGGAATTCGTCATCGCCAAAGAAGCGCGTTATCTGTTCTTCTCCATTAAACGCCAGCTTTACTGCAGAAGCATTCAAGCCAAGAGTGTATTTGATGTCTCCCAGATGCCCGTTAAAGGACACCTCGCCGCCAGGACGCACCCAGCCGCCAGGACGGCGCTTAGTGATAGAAAGTTCCCATGGCGACGGCTCGCTGGCGCCATCAACATTACTCAAGATGACATTTACAACGACCGATTGGCCGCCCACATCAAGAGCGCCCGTACCGCCACGGATCAGTTCAATCCGCGCTACATTATCAGCGCCGATCCGTGTCAGGCGATCTGTAATATCGGTCGACTTTGAACTCGGGCGTTGTCCGTCGATCAAGACGTTGCCGCCCGCCCCGCCGAAGCCGCGCACATCGTCGCCTTCATCAATTGAAAACCCCGGTACGCGTTCGACCATATCCAAAGCCGTCACAGGGTTATAGTCGGAGAAAAACCCGGGCTTATAAATAACCCGGTCACCGGCCGTACAAGTGAGAACGGAGGCGTCACATAGACCGTCATCCGCCTGATAGGACGTGGCGAAACCGGTCTGGCTCAACAACAAAGCGCCCATTGCAGTGGTGGCAAAGAGGCTCAGCCGTCGTGGGGCCTTGGCTGATAGCAAGCTTCCTCGCTCATTTTCCACGCATCCAAATTTATCCTGAAATCGCACTTACTCTCTCCCAAATCGCGCCAAAACTCGCCCCGTGCGACGAATGTCGCAGTGGCACCCTACTCAATTCAAAGTTTTGAGAAATACCGTTGCGGTGAAAAGAACTCAGCTTGCGGTGAGTTGAGATTTAAAGCGATAATTGAGATTGAATTGACGCTGCGCTCTAAATACCAGCGAGCGTCGCCCATTCTTCTTCGCTCAAAACTTTAACGCCAAGGTCTTCCGCTTTTTTGAGCTTTGAGCCGGCGCCGGGCCCCGCAACAAGGTAATCCGTTTTGCTGGAAATCGACCCGGAGACTTTTGCACCCATGCTTTGCGCTCGTGCTTTGGCCTCTGAGCGCGTCATCGTTTCAAGCGTTCCGGTAAAGACAACTGTTTTTCCGGCCACTGGGCTTTCAGAAGTGGATTTCTCAGCCTTTAGCGCCGTTACTTCTTCTAACAGGTGGTCAACGGCATCGCGATTATGCGCCTCATCAAAAAAGTCGATGACCCCGCGCGCGACCAACGCCCCGACCCCATCAATAGAAAGCATGTCCTGATAGGCGCTGCTTTCTTCGTCGCGCGCCGCCACTGCCGCTTCATAAAAGGCTTTTACATCGCCATAGTGTTGCGCGAATAGCCGCGCATTTGTCTCCCCCACATGGCGAATGCCCAAGGCATTGATAAAACGCGCCGATGAAATTTTTCGCCGTTCATCAATTCCTGCAAACAGGTTCTCAACAGACTTTTTATTGGTGGCTTGTTTGGCGCCCTCTTTATCAAGCTGGTAATCACCATCCTTGTTCATCTTATAGGTATAAAGATTGATCTCGCCCGCTTCCTGACGTTTCTTCAGCGTGAAAATATCCGCCGGCTCTTTGATGATATCTTGCTCAAAGAAAGCGGCGACCTGTTTTTCGCCCAGCCCTTCAATGTCAAAAGCCTGGCGGGAGACAAAGTGCTTTAATCGTTCGACGGCTTGCGCCGCGCAAATCAATCCACCCGTGCAGCGTTTGTCCACATCAGCCTTGCCGGTATTCGGGTTGACTTCATTGACCGCATGGCTGTCGCAGACCGGGCAACGGTCCGGAAACTTGAATTTACGAGCGCCTTTTTTGCGCTTGTCTTTTACAACTTCAACAATCTGCGGAATGACATCGCCAGCACGCTGGACAATGACCGTATCGCCAACCCGCACATCTTTGCGTTCAATCTCATCCTGATTATGCAAGGTCGCGTTTGAAACAACAACGCCGCCAACAGTAACGGGTTTCAAGCGCGCGACAGGGGTCAGCTTACCTGTTCGGCCAACCTGAATTTCAATTTCTTCCAGAACGGTTGTGGCTTTTTCTGCAGGGAACTTATGCGCGATCGCCCAGCGCGGCGCCCGCGAAACAAACCCAAGCCGCGCCTGATAATCCAGCCGGTCAACCTTATAGACGACGCCGTCGATATCATAATCAAGGCTCGCGCGCTGTGCTTCAATCTTCGTATATTGCGCCAGCATCTCCGCGACACTTTCGCAACGCTTGGTCAGCGGGTTTATTTTAAAGCCGAGCTTTTTAAATCTCTGCAATGCGTCCCACTGGGTCGAGGCCAGATCTTCACTCGCCTCTCCCCATGCATAAGCAAAAAACTGTAGCGGTCGCGCCGCTGTGATCGCCGCATCCAACTGACGCAAAGAACCAGCAGCGGCATTGCGCGGGTTGGCAAATATATCCGGCGCCTTGTCTTCGCTCTCTGCTTCCTGCGTTAATCGATTATTGAGCGCTTCAAAGTCTTTCAGCGACATGTAAACTTCACCGCGCACCTCCAGAACATCTGGCGCGTCTTTTAGCGTTGCCGGGATGTCGTTAATGGTCAGCACATTACTCGTAACATTCTCGCCAGTTTGTCCATCCCCTCTAGTCGCCGCGAGCATGAGCTGACCTTTTTCGTAGCGCAATGAAAGCGAGAGCCCGTCGATTTTGGGCTCAGCAGTAAAGGCAAAAGCTTCCCCCTCACCCAGTCCTAAAAACTTCCGCACCCGCTTTTCAAAATCAGCAACATCTTCGTCGTTAAAGGCATTATCCAGCGACAGCATGGAAACAGCATGTTTGGCCTTTTCAAATTTTGCTGACGGCGCAGCGCCAACCTTGTCGGAAGGAGAATCCTTGCGTTTTAATTTCGGGAATTTCTTCTCAATCAACAAATTGCGCCGTCGCAAAGCATCGTACGCCGCATCGGAAATCTCGGGCGCATCATTCTCGTGATAGGCTGTATCCGCCAACGCTATCTCGCTTGCCAATCGGGCAAGTTCAGTCGCCGCCTCTTCCGGCGAAAGCTTGTTAACAGGAATAGTGCTTGTTTTTTCAGCGGTCTTGCTCATGGCGTTTTGGTAATCGCCCTAGCTTGCTTTTGCCAGCTTTTTACGCGCGGTTTTTTTAGGCTGCTTGCCGGGCGCCTTTAAGAGCTGCCCTTTTAATAATTGTTTGGCGGCTGCACGCGCCTCATCGGTGACCTTGGCGCCAGAGAGCATACGCGCAATTTCTTCAACGCGCGCTTCCTCATCCAGCGGAACGACGCTTGTTGTCGTCTGGGTTTTTGTCTGTTTCTTTTCGATACGCCAATGGGCCTGCGCTCGCGCTGCGACCTGTGGACTGTGAGTGACGACAAGCACCTGCGCATCGCTCGCCAGTCTTGCCAAACGTTCCCCGACTGCATCCGCGACCGCGCCGCCAACGCCAGCATCAACTTCATCAAAAATAATTACGGTCCGGTTTTCTTTTGCCGCGAGCGCGGCTTTCATGGCCAGGACAAAACGCGATAGCTCTCCGCCCGACGCAATCGTTTTCAAAGGACCCGCTGGCGCCCCTGGATTGGTCGCAACCATAAACTCAACTGTGTCATAACCGTCAGAAGTTGGGTGATCTGGTGAGGTTTCCACATGAGTTGAAAAAACCGCGTTTCCCAGTTTTAACGGCGCCAACTCTTTTGCCACCGCACTGTCGAGTTTTCCTGCCGCCTTGCGACGCTTTTCCGACAACGCACTTGCTTTGGTTTCGAAAACCTTCTTGGCCTCAGATGTTGCTTTTTCAAGGTCGGTAAAAGCCGCTTCCCCAATCTCCAAATCGTCGAGTGTCTGTCCGATCTTTTTATAAAACGCTGCAAGTTCATTAGGCGCAACGCCATGCTTGCGCGCCTCCGCCCGTAAGGAGAACAATCGCTCCTCACACTGTTCTAACTCCGCTTCATCTATACCATATGCGTTAATGGCATGGGCGACGGCGTTGCGCGCCTCGCCGGTTTCATTCAGCGCCGCATCAAGCCGGGCGCCCGCCTCTTCCAGTTCCGCCGCCGGATTTTGCAAT
>BQJH01000198.1 GCA_021604605.1 Hyphococcus sp. | reverse complement strand
CCCAACCTCGTCACCAAACTCGACCGGCTGACGCAATATTTCTTCGCCATCGACGCGCAAGATAACATCCGCCGCCGGACGATCATTGATTTGCTCATTGTCCGGGCCGAGATCATCAATCCTGAAGGAGACGCGCACCGGTTGGCCGACAATGCCGTAGCGTGGCGCATTGGTCAGGGTGATCTTGCGGTCAACTTCGCTTGCCCGGCCCGTCAATAATAGATGCGTCGGTACATCAAGGGTTGAAAAAGTCTCCAGCTTATCTTCGTCCCGGGTTTGACCATCGGTCACGATGAAGACAGCGCCTAGCCGGGCGCGCGGCGTGTCGGCGAGGGCCGTCGATAATGCTTCAAGCGTAAGGGTTTCCTCTTCGCCGTCATAGGCGAGGCGGCGTGTCTCGATCCCGCCTAACGCCTCAAGTGATGTTTCCAGTTTTTCAGCAGCATTGCTGGCAACGGCGTAGCGCTCATCAAGTCCCTGACTAGCGCTTTCATCGACTAGAATAACCGCAATATCGTCGAGGGCGGTGCGTTCACCTTCCCGAAGGAGCGGGTTGACCAATAGCGCCAATAAACCCGCCAGCGCCAGAGCGCGGAACACCCCGCTTTTCCAGTTTCGCCAAAGACTGATCGCGGCCACACCAATCCCGATGATGACCGCAAGCCACAATGCCCAGTCGGGCAAAAACGGATCAAAGACAATATTCATTTTCCGAGCCGCTCTAACAGGACCGGTGTGTGGACCTGATCGGATTTATAATTACCGGTAAAAGCAACCATCACCATGTTGATGCCGGTTCGGTATGCGAGTTCCCGTGTGCGGGCGCCGCCGCGACCAATGGGGCGCACGGGCCTCCCAATGGAATCCGTCGCCCATGCGCCGGCCCAATCGCGTCCGCCAATTATCACAGGCGTGACACCATCATTGGCGCCAGATGTTTCTGACGCCACCCAGACAGGGTTGTTGCGCAGTCGCCCCTGCAGGTCCGGCAGTAAGTAGAATGAACGCATCAAAACATGATCGAGCTCAACTGGCGCCAAAGGTGGAATATTCATTTGTGAAAGGATGCCTTGCAGGGCTCTTGCTTCCGGTGTCGAGCCTGCGCCGACGGCGCGTTCATCATCGCGGGTGTCAAACAGGATCAAGCCGCCAAACCGCATGAAGTTTTCAATATTGGCAAGGGCGGCTTCTGAAGGGGAGGCCATGCCCGGTATAATTGGCCAATAAAGAAACGGGTAGACAGAAAGATCATCCGTTTCCGGATTAACGCTCACAGGTGGACCAGGCTCTAGCGCGGTGCGTCGATAAAGTTCACGGCTTAGTCCGGCAAGGGCTTGTTTCGAGAGCTTGTCCATTGCTGGATCGCCGGTCTCGATGAACGCAAGTCGTGTTTTCAGAACAGTCTCGGCTGTCTGTTCATCGATATCAGGATCGAGCGGTTGAGCGTAAGCACCTGGTGTCAGAGCAATAGACAAGAAAACAGCGCCAATGAGAGTTGCGGCTGTTGCGCTTTGACGGAGGGGCAGCTTACCGGCGAGCGCCAGCGTTGCGAGAGCATCGATCAACAACAATAAGAGAGCGACAGCGAAGAGGGGTGGCGCTATTTGCACTGGCGGCGCCGCAGTAAATGGAAGCGTTCTCACACCCGAAACATTGAGTGGCGCATAAGGTGTATCAGTGCGGATGACATTGAGCGCCAGAGACGCTTCCGGCGAGCCGTAAAATCCGGGCGCCCTCTCTGGCCCTGCCGGATCGAGAATATCTTCTGCGGTAAGAGCCGGGGCTTGATCTTGAGGTCTTGTCATTCTGCCAAACCCGTCCATCAATCGCAAAGGCGCATAGCGTGCCGCAGCGTTTTCATCTGTTTGTTCCGGGCCCAATTCGGATAAAAATGTCAGTCGCCGCAACATGTCGATAAACACACCCGAAATGGGGAGGTCCGACCAGTCCGGTGTTGCGGTCACATGAAAGAGGGCAATAACGCCCGCGCCTTTGCTTAAACCTGTGACAAGCGGCGTACCGTCGCCAAGGCGCGCCCAACTGCGTGCGCTGGTTTCACCTCCCGGTTGGGCCAGCACCTGACGGCGTATCAAAACATCCTCAGGCGCCGCAAGACCTGCAAAAGGGCTGTCATCCTGAAAAGCATCAAGGCGTTGCGGCGTATCCCAGGTGAGGGCGCCGCCAAAGGCGCGCCCGCCGCCGCGCAATTCAACAGGCAAAAGAGCAGGTGTGCGGTCCTGCGCCGCCTCGGCGAGAACAGGGCCCGCAAAACGGATTAATACGCCGCCCCGTTCCACCCATGCGTTCAAGGCGTCGATGTCGCCCGCACGAATAGCGCCGATATCGTCAAGAATAATAACTGAGACATCAGACCCGATGATTTCATCAAATCCACCTTCTATAAATTCTGCATAAGGTCCAAGGGCCTGACGCAAATAATGCCCGCCGGAAAGCAGGTTGCTCGGTTTGCCTTCTGCTTCAGAAATAAGACCGATGAAGGCACGACGGTCACGGGCGTCGGCTAACTGTACTGCGCCCGCCGACCCGCCATTTTCAATTCTGACAGAGGCAAGTTCATTTCTGAGTGCCAGTGGCAGAGATATTACGGCTTCGCTGATCGTCTCATCATCATTGATTGCAAGATCTATCCGGGAAAGCTCGCGCCCATCCCTTGCGGTGGCGACGAGGGCGCCCTCCCAGTCTCCGATTTTATTCAAACGTTCGACTTGATAGATCGGTCCTTCTTCACCTTCGCCGATTGGGCGAAGGATTAATTTTTCTGCATTGTCGTCATCATAAAGACTGACAGGCCCCAGGTTGCGCAAGGCATCTGCAAAGGTCTGGTCATCCGCACTGGCGGCGCCATCAGACAGCCAGCGTATGTCCGGTTCAGCAAGGCCATTTGATGTGATGAAGGCTTCTAAATCTGCAATGTATGTTTCGCTTGTCGCCGCTCGGTCTGCGCCAAAGGGCTGAGGGCGCAGTGTATCTGCGCGCGAACGGGCTTCTTCCCCTGTTAATGGCGTTAAAGGTTGAGCGATGCGCTGCGGTGCGGTTGGGATGATAAAAATCTGTGCATCGCGCGCCGCTGCTTCTGCCGCAGCAGACTTGATGGCATCGACACGGGCCTGCCATTGAGGCGCCGCGACAAAGCTGTTGTCGATGACAAGTACGATCGGGCCATTGCCGGTCGCAGGCGGCGGCGCATTCAATACAGGTCCCGCAAGTCCGAGAATAATCAACGCCGTTAAAAGTAGCCGCAATAGCAAAAGCGGCCAGGGCGTGTGTTCGGGTTTTTCATCCTTGCTGACGAGGCGCCTTAATATGACGAATGCTGGAAACCGAACTTGTTTGGGTGTGGGCGGTGTCGCCCGTAACAAAAACCAGACGGCTGGTAATGTTAAAAGCGCAGTTAAGATGAGCGGCGCGGAAAAAGATAAAGCACTGAACATCAGACCGTCCTGCTATCGCTTAAGGCTGCATAAAGCGCCAACAACGCAGACTGGGCAGGTTTGTCTGTACGATGAGTAATCAAATTCCAGCCGGTGTTTGCCACAAGGTTTGATAGCGCCTGTCGGTGAGCCGTAAAGGCGGCTTGATAATCTGAGCGTAACGAAGCTGTTTCTCCAAAAATCAACCGGTCTTTGCTCTCCAGATCCTGAAACTCAACTCGTCCGGCAAAAGGAAAGTCTTCTTCTGCGGGGTCGCAAATTTGAACCAGAACGCCTTTCACTCCATCGCTAGACAGGGCTTCAACGCTCCGCGCCAGATTTTCTATGTCTGTAAAAAAATCGCTGAATAAAACAGCACGGGCGCCGGATCGAAGAAAAGCTTTCGGCGGCGTTGAACTGGCGCCTTCATGATCGGCAAGTAACGCTTCAAGCACTCTTGCCGGCGCCCCGCGCCCATGAAACGGACGGCGTTCCTGGCCGAGCAAGCCGATGCGTTCGCCGGCTTGAGATAAAAGGATCGCGAGCGCCGTCGCGAGGACTTCCGCGCGTCGCGCCTTGACCGGTGTTTGGTTGCTTGATGTGTAATGAAGCGATGCGGAAGGGTCGCGCCATAAATAGACTGCCGCTGCTGCTTCCCACTCATTCTCTCTGACATAAAGTCGGTCAGAAACCCGAGCGGACTGGCGCCAGTCAATGGCCGAGACAGGATCGCCAAAAGCGTAAGCGCGGTGCTGCCAGAAAGTTTCTCCCGGTCCAGCGCGACGACGACCATGCAAGCCCGCATTGACCGTATGGGCAATGCGCTCAGCCTCGACGAGCAACGCCGGGAAAAGCGCCGCAGCGTCTTCTGCTTCATGCCTGACGGCGATCGCAGCTTTATTATCTGTCATCTGCGCGGCGTTGTCCTTCGTGTACGCTACTGGTTTAGCCCGCCCAAAAGTTCATCAATGAATTGATCCGTATCAAGCCCTTCAGACCGGGCCGCAAAGTTTAGCGCCATTCGATGTCGCAGGACAGGCTTGGCGAGACGCCGCACATCATCAAGGGAAGGGGCGTGACGTCCATCAATCAGCGCTAATGCCCGCGTGGCGAGAGAGAAAGCCTGACTGGCGCGCGGCCCTGGTCCCCAGGCGACAAGAGATTTAACACGCGTGCTGGCGGTCACATTCGGACGCGCGGCGCGCACGAGTTGCAAGATCATATCGATGACCTGCTCGCCAATCGGCATTTCCCTGACGAGTTGTTGCGCTTCGATTAAATCGGCGCTGGTCATCACAGGTTCAACAGCGTTTTGAGCAGCGCCCGTTGTTTCAGCGAGCATTTGTCGTTCCGCGTCTAAGTCCGGGTAGTCGACATTGATCTGCAACAGGAACCGGTCAAGCTGCGCTTCGGGCAGCGGATAGGTGCCTTCCTGTTCAATCGGATTTTGAGTGGCGAGAACATGGAACGGCCCCGGCAGATCATGGCGCGCGCCTGCGACCGTGACGTGATGTTCTTGCATGGCCTGCAGCAATGCTGATTGCGTGCGTGGGCTGGCGCGGTTGATTTCATCGGCCATCAGGAGTTGGCAAAAGACAGGGCCGGGAATAAAGCGAAATTCGCGCTTACCGTCGGTGGTTTCTTCCAGCACCTCAGAGCCCAAAACATCGCCCGGCATCAGGTCTGGCGTAAACTGCACTCGCTTGGCCGAAAGGCCCATCAGATCTGCGACAGATGTCACAAGCAAGGTTTTGGCAAGACCCGGCGCGCCGACCAATAATCCATGCCCGCCAGCGGCGAGTGTCGCCAATGTCAGGTCAATGACGCCAGGCTGGCCAAAGACAATTTTCCCCAGATTCTCTCTGGCGCGGGCCATTTTCCCAGTAATTTCGTCAAATTTTTCGAGGATATCCTGATCGGAAGACGCAGCTGTCATAAGGTTTGGGGTACTCCTGGCGGAAATAGTCTTTAGCATGGCTCAATGCCGGTTAAACAACCACTTGGCAAGAAATCCGAACGTATTGTCGCAAATGGCTCGCAAAAGGATTGCCTCTTGCGGTGAGGGCCCCATTTTCTTTACGATACTGTCATGGTTCCGGCGCACAATAACCAACATTTACCGGG
>BQJH01000197.1 GCA_021604605.1 Hyphococcus sp. | reverse complement strand
TTTCAGATTAGCCGCCAGATCATTCGCTTTTTGGTTGCGATAACGCGTTATCCAGAACCCGTCTTGGGATCACAATATCCCCATCCCTCGTATAACCGAGGACCGAGCGAATTTGTTCATCAATCAAATCTGGATCAAGTGACTTTGAGTTTAACTGGTTCGCCCGGCGTTGGAGCGACATTCTGCGCTCACGCAAAGCATCAACCTCAGCGGCTTTCAATTCGACCTCGGCTTCTAGGCGCGACAGCGCTTGATAGCCTCTGTCTCCGGCGACAGCACTATAGATAATGGTCGCCGCCCAACACAACAAAAGCGCCGGGGCAACGATATTCAAAAGAAATTGCTTGTTAAACAGAACCATTTTGCCCGCCACTGAAGCGAATCAAATGAATCAATTTTGGTTAAGAAAGTCTTAATTTATGGCTTGAGATCCAGCATTAGCGCATGATCGCAACGCCGCTCCAGCGCGGCGCTATCTAGCACTGTGAAACCAAACTTTTCATAAAGCCCAATCGCCTCTTCCAACACGCGCGCCGTTTGCAGTTCCATGCGCACAAAACCTAGCTCTGTCGCACGTGCAATAGCATGCTTTAACAGCCGCTTACCGTAACCTCGGCCACGGCAGTTGGTCTTCAAATACATCTTGCGCAACTCACACGCGCCGTCTTCCAGCGGTAACAGCCCGACCGTACCGATAAGGTCGCCTGTATCGGTTTCAAGCACATCAAAGATGCCGCCCTCATAAAACCCAACGAGATCATCAAGGTCTTTATCAGTCGTTTGCGGCGCAGGCTCTAGGGAATATTCATCCAGAATAGCAAAGATCAACGCCTTCACTGCTGGCTGATCTTCCCTCATTGCTGGGCGAATTTGCGGCGCACCCATCGATTATAACGACAAAGCTGCGCGCCCGGCATATCGGGCCACGTCGCCTAGCTCTTCTTCAATGCGAAGCAACTGGTTATATTTTGCGAGACGCTCTGAGCGCGCCAAGGAGCCGGTTTTGATCTGGCCGCAATTCGTGGCGACGGCGAGATCGGCAATGGTTGCATCTTCTGTTTCACCAGAACGATGAGACATCACAGCCGTATAGCGCGCGCGGTGCGCCGCCTCGACCGCATTCAGGGTCTCCGTCAAGGTGCCGATCTGGTTGATTTTTACGAGAATGGAATTGGCGCAGCCCTGCTCAATCCCTTTTTGCAGACGTTTTTCGTTGGTGACAAAAAGATCATCGCCAACAAGCTGACATTTCCCGCCGATGGCTTCGGTCAGCGCGCGCCAACCATCCCAATCATCTTCATCCAGACCATCTTCAATAGAGACAATCGGATAACGGGAAACAAGATCGCCATAGTAATCAGCCATGGCGCCAGCATCGAGAGACTTACCTTCACCGGCGAGTTCATACTTTCCGTTCTTGTGAAATTCTGTCGCCGCGGCATCGAGTGCAATAAAAACATCTTCACCCGGTTTATATCCCGCGCCCTCAATGGCTGACATGATGAAACCGAGGGCTTCATCAGCTGATTTCAAATTCGGCGCAAAACCACCCTCATCGCCAACATTCGTATTATGGCCAGCATCCTTCAACCCATTGCGCAAGGTGTGAAAAACTTCTGTTCCCATGCGCAGGGCGTCAGAAAAAGTCTCCCCGCCAAGCGGCATGATCATGAATTCCTGAATATCAATCGGGTTGTCCGCATGAGCGCCGCCATTGATGATATTCATCATCGGCGCGGGCAGAACGCGCGCTGAGACACCGCCAATATACCGGTAAAGCGGCAGGGCGGCAGCTTCAGCCGAGGCCTTAGCGACAGCCAGCGAAACCCCAAGCAGAGCGTTCGCGCCGAGACGTTTTTTGTTCTCTGTTCCATCGAGAGCAATCAGGGTTTCATCAATATAAGTCTGTTCTTCCGCCTCAAAGCCGGAGAGCGCGTCATAAATCTCGCCATTGACCGCCTCTACGGCCTTTTGAACGCCCTTCCCGCCATAGCGATCGCCGCCATCACGCAATTCATGCGCCTCATGGGCCCCTGTAGAGGCGCCGGATGGCACAGCCGCACGGCCCGCCGATCCATCCTCAAGGGTGACATCCACTTCAACAGTCGGGTTGCCCCGGCTGTCGATGATTTCCCGGGCAAAAATATCGGCGATAGCAGTCATGAATCTGGCTCCAAAAAGAAGGGCGGTGGTTTGCGCAGCTTCTATAGCCCCGGGGCCGGTCAGTGCAACCACACGGGCGCTGATATTGCCGCTGGAAATACGAAAAACGCCGCCCCGAAAGGGCGGCGCTAAAACTCGTCAAAGTCTGAAACTGGACCCAGATTTAATCGTCTTTTGGTTCAATAACCTGACGCCCGCGATATTTACCTGTTTTCAGGTCAATATGGTGCGGCCGGCGAAGTTCGCCAGAATCCTTGTCTTCAATATATGTCGCGCTCGCGAGCTTGTCGTGGCTGCGTCTCATGCCGCGTCTGGACGGTGTGATTTTACTCTTTGGAACGGCCATGGAAACCTCTGGTGAAAACCTTTGATATTCAAAATATGATCTTGCGCCGGGGAAAAAGCCTCAGCGCGAAACGCGTCCTCTAAGCCAACCGAACCGTGATGGCAAGGCCCCTTTCAGACAAATTAAGCCAGTTTAAACAGGCGTGCATCATGGTTAATCCCATAGGACTAAATTGTCCCGACTGTTTTTAGCCGGTTTCAACCTCGCATCGCTAGGGTCCGCCCATTCCTGGGGGCCTCATTGTTGCGTAATCTTCCACTTTCCTGCGTCATCATCGGATATGTATTTTTTGGTTCTATCGGCCCGAGCGCTGCGGAATCAGGAAAATCCGCCCTGGCCGGCGCATATGAGCCATCACCGCCAGCCGCCAGCGAAATGGCGATTATCGATTTGATGGCGGCAGATTTTTATGAAAATTCGTTGCGCCTTGCCCAAACTTTCAAGATTGAGGCGCAGACAGCAGCAGACTACCAATATCTGCCAGAAGATCAGCGTCAGCTGTTTCGCTCAAAGCGCCGGGATATCTGGCGGGCCTTATCAGATGAGCAGCGCCAGACCCTGCGCGGGGTCAAACGCCCGCAATTTCTAAATCTCTCGGAAAACCAGAAAGATCCGTTTCGCAAAATCGCCTTCGATCGACTAACCGGCGCCCCGAGGCCGGAAACCGTTCAGGCGCAATGGAGCGCCTCGGAAAACGAAATCTGAATCAGAACGACATTAGATCAGGACGCTCTTAAATCAGGCCTATCTTAAATCAGGCCTATCCTAAATCAGGCCTATCCTAAATCAGGAATGTGTTTTGGCGCGATGTGTCGCCAGATATTCCCGCGCCTGACGCTGTGCATCAGCAATCTCTTCCGGCGTCATTTCATTGGCAAGCTCAGCACGGTATGCGCGCGCTTCCAAATTGCCCTGCATCGCCGCAAGATTAAACCATTTATGGGCAGTGATAAGATCGAAGTCATTCATCTCTCCACCCGTCGATGCTTCCAAACCTAATCGATACATTTCTTCACCGCTTAAAATAGGTTCCACATAACCCAGCGCTTCGGCTGTCATCGTCATTGTCATTTACGACCCCTAATTTCGCCCCCGCCGCACCACCGCGTCCGGGTTAACCATGGCAAGAATGAGTAGGTCGGAACTAAAATCTCGTTAATGGCGCATTAGCTATTCGTTTACGGGTTGAAAACACTTTGTTAACCCCTGAGACAGTTAGTTTGTGTACGATGTATAAGCAAAAGAACGGCTTAGATAGTTATCTAAACGCTACCGGGAAGAATATAATTATTTCACTGGCCTGACAGACGGCACAAAGATTTGGCCACTCTAGGGTTAGGTTTTAAATCAACAATATTCCAGGTCGTTTCCCGTTCCCGAAAATTCGCAATATTTTGTGGCCATTTCCCTGTAATCTGCGCTGCCCTCTGTTTTATTTCAGGCGGTAGATACTCATCCGGCGGGGCAACCCCTAAATTCTCCGACCAAACGAAATAGCACGGGGCGTGCTCATCGCCGCCTGGTGGTGTGTAAAATGGGAAAAATGGCGCCACCACGCGATTGTCTGGAAATAACCGTCGTAAATTTCCGGCGGTGTAAATATCGAAACCAACAAGTGTGGCCTTCTCAAAGTTTTCCGCGGGAAAAGCATCTTCCAAGACGGCATAGGGAATCCACTGGCGGCAGTCACTGCAAAAAGGCGGGCCAGGCATGACAGTCTGCACGATCCTGACGCCCAAAAATAAACCGAAAAAGACAAAACCAGCCAGCGTAATATTCCTCAGTGCTCTCTCTGTGGGCGTGCTGTTTTTAAGAGCAGCGATAAACCAGAAAAGAGCCGGATACATGAAAGCAATGGCGTAACGCTCTGGAAAAGACGATGCGCCTGTAACAACAATGCCAACCAAAAGCACAATAATGCAGACCAATGTTGCATTCCGAAAAATGGATGTTGCCTCGTCAACGACTTTTAGTTCTCGAAAACTATTTGGGGCCGCCACAGCCACAACCGCGACAAATGGTAAAAGGAAAGATCCCATCGCCCATAAGGCCGCAGGCAACGCATTGGAAACACGGGACATGTAAGACGCCTCGACGGTGCCAAAACGCTGATCTGCGCGCATGGCAATTTCATCCATGTGATCAAGCAACCAAAGCCCATGAGGTAAACAAACCAGCATCGCCAACAGCACTGAAATGAGTATCCTCACATTGAGAAGGCGCGCTCGTACTTGCGATGACAGCATCCCGGCGATGAAGATGCTCACTACAACAGGCAAGAATGAATATTTCGCAATTGCGCCCGGCCCAACAGCCAGCCCCAAGAGCAAGTAATGTTGCGTCCGTGGCTCATCACGTAATTTAAGCAACCCATACCAAAGGAACGCCACACTCGCCATGAGCGCGGTCGAATGCGTAAAAGCCTGATGGTAATTATACCCGATTTGATAAAGGCTGAGGAGCGCAAGCACTGTGAACGCCGCCCATCTGTGGTTTTTGAATAATCGCGCCGCCGTTAAATATGTAAAAAGCCCGGTGAGAATCAAAAACAGATATTTGACGATGATAAAGCTGAGCTGGACCGGACCGGTTATTTTCTGAACAGCAATCAAGGTCCATTCAAATAAGGGCGGGTTATCAGGCAAATACCCAAGCTGAAAAGATTGCGTAAAGATATTGAGCTTGTCGTCGTCGAGCGCCAGAACAGGGCCCGCTGCCATGGTGACAACGCCGTGCAGAACACTGAAACCAACCAATAAAGCCAGGACGGATTTTAAATTGGCGAGACGATCAAACCAAGATGGGAACATCGACCTCGCCAATCATAAAGCAGGTTACCGGATTACCGTTCCGGTTAATTTATTCCGATTCGATTTTTTCCAGACGCTCGAAGTCGCCGAGCGAGCAAGACCCGACAAGAAAACCGCCGGAATTATCGACAACCTGGATTATTTCGTTTCGGCATAGCTGACCCGTGCTGGTTGAATATTGCAACCGATTAGAAGACCGGTCCGCGCCGGAACATCTGCCAGAGACTTTGTTGAGGTAATACC
>BQJH01000196.1 GCA_021604605.1 Hyphococcus sp. | reverse complement strand
AAGCCAACGCCCCTGTCAACCATGGAAGATCAACCATAGGACGCGCGACCTGCCCTAATTCCAGGCCGGGAATTGCGTTCTATATTGGGGCCGTCCGGGGCCAATTTGTCATGACTTACGGGATAAATACTCTTTTCACCCATCACCCATGCAGTAACCCTTTGAAAATGGGGCAGAAAAGCGTCATCCAGCAGATTGAGACCGCCTGTATAAGCGCCCAAGGCTGGCATAATCAGACGGGCGCCGTCACTTGCAAAGCACCGCCGCCGAAGGGTCCGTCCTTCGTGGACAACCCGTGCACAAGGATGAAGGTGACCGGCGATTTCACCTGGCGCATCGCCAGCTAAAGGCTCATGGCGAAATACCAGCGGCCCAAGCGCTAATTCCTGTTCAGTGCTTCCCGCGAATCGCTTTGGCGGGGCTGGGTCGTGATTGCCCAATATCCAGACCCATTCCACGTCCACCATACAACGTTGCAGGAGCTTCGTGTCTTCAGCCTGCATTCGCGTTTCCGCATGCTCATCGTGAAAAGCATCGCCCAGCGAAATCACTCGCCGGGGTTGGTATTGCCCAAGCAAAGCCTTTATCCGCTGAAGCGTTGTGCGTGTGTCATAAGGCGGCAATAAAATACCGCGCTCTGCAAACGAAGACCCTTTTTCAAAATGCAGATCGGAAACAATCAATGTTTCCTGCGAAGGCCAAAATAATGCGCCGAGGGGATCAGGCGCTAACACCTCACCATTTACAACGATAAAAGGACGGTCTTCTTCCATACGAAATACAATTACGATGTTCCCATCGCTTCGGCAATCAGCGTTTCGGATGCCGATTTCAACATTGCTTCACTGGCGTCCCGTGCGACAGTCTCTCTTGTGATTTCCAGCATGATCGGCGCCGACAAGGGCGAAACACGTTTCAGCGGTGCATGATTGATGTGACCCTTAACCCGCCTCAATAGGTTTTGGAGACGCTCAAGGTCCAGAAATCCACCGGCCGCATCCTGCCATGCAGCACGCATTAAAATGTGATCAGGATCATGCTCGCGCAAAACGTCGTAAATCAGGTCCGCTGAGAAGGCGACCTGCCGGCCGGTTTTCTCATGCCCCGGATATTGCCGCTCAATCAGACCCGCAATGAGCGCGCAATTGCGAAACGTCCGTTTCATCAACAGTGCATCAGCAAGCCAGCTCTCCAGATCATCGCCCAGCATATCTTCGTCAAAGAGCGCCGCCATATCGACATCGCTCATATCCTGACGTCCCCAAATGGAAAGCGCGTATTCTGTTGGTCCAAACCCAATTGGCTCCTTACCCAAACGTTCCAACCGTTTGGTCAGCAACATCGCTAACGTCTGATGCGCGAGCCAACCGTCAAAAGGATAGCAGACAAGGAAATGGCGCTCCTTATGAGGGAAGGTTTCAACAAGAAGTTCATTCGGCTTCGGGATGCGTGCGACTTCGCGCTGCTTTTCCAACCAGAATCGAACCTGGTCCGGGTAAGCGTCCCACCCATCAACGTCATAGAGCATGTTCCTGACCCGTTCAGCCAAATGCGTTGACCAGGGAAACTTATTCCCGCCCCAGGAAGGGATGCGCGGCGCCTCACTGACAGTGCGTGAAACAATTGCGTCCGTTCCTTCAATCCGTTCGAGGCGCAATATTTCCCCTGCAAAATAAAAGGGGGCCCCCGGCGACAAACCTTCGAAAAACCATTCCTCTAAGGTACCCAGTTTTCTGCCCGCTCGCATCGGACCTTTTTTACCGCCAAGACGAACGTTTAAAGACGCCGCCTCAACAATCGTTCCGACATTCATTTTATATTGCTGTACGACGCGCTTATCGCGAATCCGATATCGCCCTTCAGGTGTTTTTACGATCCGGCGATAGCGCTCATATTTCTCTAGCGCATAGCCGCCAGTGGCGACGAAACTAACAGCGTCATCGAAATCTTTACGGCTAAGGCCTGAATATGGGGAAGCGGTGATAATTTCGCGATAGAGATCATCAGGGAAAAATTCTTCCGCGCACGCCATGCCCAGAATATGTTGAGCGAGAACATCTAGCGCGCCTTCCTTTATATCGTCTCCATCAAGGGCGCCCTCGTCTATCGCTTGCTTGGCGGCAATGCACTCAAGCACTTCCATACGATTGGCCGGTACGAGCAACGCCCGGCTTGGTTCGTTCATTCGGTGGTTGGCCCGGCCGATACGCTGAGTTAATCGGCTGGCCCCCTTGGGCGCGCCCATCTGAATCACGAGATCAACATCACCCCAGTCGATGCCGAGATCGAGGGTGGACGTGCAGACAACAGCGCGCAAATCACCGCGCACCATCGCCGCTTCTACTTTTCTGCGTTGGCCGACTTCTAAAGACCCATGGTGCAAAGCTATCGGTATGTTGTCGTCGTTCAATTTCCATAGGGCTGCAAAGGTTGCCTCCGCCTGACTGCGCGTATTCACAAAGATAAGTGTCAGGGCCGTCTCTTTGATGACTTTATAAACTTCCATGAAGGAATGGCGCCCGGAGTGACCCGACCAGGGGATACGCTCATCAGACGCCAACACATCAACAACAGGCTTGGCGCCTTTCTGACCGAGAACCAGTTTTGCCGACACGGCCCCGGTGGTATTTTGCGGCGTGATGTAATCAACAAGCGGTCGCGCGTCCGCGACAGTTGCCGACAGACCTGTCATTCTTAAATCAGGCGCCAGGCGTCTTAACCGCGCTAAAGCGAGAGATAAAAGGTGCCCGCGTTTATTGGGGACAAGTGCATGCAACTCATCCAGAACAACACGGCGAAGATTTCTAAAATAGTCGCGCGCATCGGGAGAAGCGATCAAGATTGAAAGGCTCTCCGGGGTTGTCAGCAAAATATCTGGCGGCTGAAACTTTTGCCGTTGTCGCCTCGCTGGCGGTGTGTCCCCTGTTCGCGTCTCGACGGAAACACCCAGGCCCATTTCAGAAATTGGCGCTTCGAGATTTCGAGCGATATCAACCGCAAGCGCCTTTAACGGTGAAATATAGATCGTATGAAGCCCACTTTTGGGACTGTCACTGCTTCTCTCTTTGCCGTCCAATTCAACCAGGCTTGGCAAAAAACCTGCGAGGGTTTTACCACCGCCAGTTGGCGCAATCAGCAATGAGGAAAACCCTTGTCGGTCTGCGGCCAGACACTCCAACTGGTGCTGCCGAGGGCGCCAATCTTTAGACGCGAACCAGGAGGTAAACTTCTCTGGTAGCTCGTTAAGTGTTGGCTGCTTTTCTCCGTTCATTTTTTAATGATAGATCGCAGGGCGCTGCCGTCAAAAGAAAAACCGGGCGCTAAGGCAACCCGGTTTAACTTAATCACTCATAAGCCGCGTCTCGGCAGACTTTATGATATTCTGAAAAGGCTTTGTGCTGACACCATCGCAAAGAGCATGGGGATCGACAAAAGCGTATTCGTCCGTGAGAACAACATCGCCGTTCTTCCCGCCGCCGCCTTCGCATCAGCGGCAAGGTCAGGATATTTGTTGTCGATGTTGAGCGCTTTTTGCTGGTTCGGCCAGATGATGAACCAGACATTGAACCACATGATAATGCCGAACCACATGCCAATGCCAAGTGCGATATGCCCCGGCACGGCAAACCCAGTTGTGGCGCCGAGGGAAAGCACACTCATGAAATAATTATTCAGCATAGCGAGAATAAGCCCGGTTACAATTGTGCCCATGGCGCCCCATCGGAACCAGAACAATGCGTTCGGCGCAATGTGTTTTCCTATGGCCGGTTTTTGTTCATCAGGGATGTTTGGCATAGTCGGGATTTGCACGAAGTTAAAATACCAGAGCAGCCCAATCCACATCACGCCAGACAGAACATGCAGCCAACGAAACAGGAACCGCCAAAAATTCCCGTCCAGAGCGCCGCCCCAAACTGTGATGTAAAGAAGAAATAGAATTATCGCGAGCACGCTGCCAGCAATCACGGTGCTGCGTAAGTTGGAAAGAATTCCGGCCATTATTAGTCTCCTGGCTTATTGCATCGCAAAATACTGGCGAGTGCTGATTTAAATAGTTACACTGTGCCAATGGATTAGACAGCGACTCTCTGCTATTTGGCAAGTACACAGAAAATCAGCTCTACTGACTGATCGAGCGCTGTGATAGGGCCTTTATACTGACAATAGTGAGTTGGCCGGCGGGTTTTCATTCCGTAAGTAGCCGAATAACTACCCGAAGGAGACGACATTGGCCAATCCAACAACGCCCCATGACCAAGCCTCAAGCGGCCCGAAATGGTCATCTAAATTTGCCTTCCTCATGGCGGCGATTGGTGTTGCGGTCGGTCTCGGAAATCTTTGGCGGTTTCCATTTCAAACCGGCGCCAATGGCGGGTCTGCTTTTGTCATTATCTACCTCGTCTGTGTTGCGTTGATCGCATGGCCAATCTTGATGGGTGAAATCGCGATCGGGCGCCGAAAGGGTTTATCCGCTGTCGGATCGCCTCGCGAACTGGCCAAAGATGTCGGCGCCTCACCCATGTGGGGCGTGATCGGGATCGTCGCGATTGTCGCCAACATGTTTATCCTGACGACTTATTGCTTCATCGCCGGACAGGTTATGTCTTACTCGGTCATGGCGTTCATGGGGGTCTTCGCCAATCACGACCCCGCTGCGACATTGCCCTTGTTCCATGGAACAATCCTGCCGGTTGTCTGGTTCACCGGCTTTCTTGTTCTGACCATGCTTGTCGTCGCCAGAGGATTGCATGGCGGCATTGAACGTATCGTCACGACTTTGATGCCAGTGTTTTTTGTACTCCTTGTTGGGCTCAGTATTTTTGCTCTTTCTATTGGCGCAGCTGATAAAGCGTTCGCTTATCTTTTCACGCCTCGTTTTGACCTGGTGACGCCTTCCACTGTTCTTGCAGCGTTGGGTCAGGCTTTTTTCTCTATTGCCATCGGCGCGGGCGCGATGATCACTTATGGCGCCTATCTCGAACGCAAGGAAAACATTCCCGCCAATGCCGGGATCATTGCGTGCGCCGATACGCTTGTGGCGATCATTGCAGGACTGATGATCTTTCCTGTTGTCTTTGCCTTCGGCCTTGACCCCGCCGCCGGTATGGGGCTGATTTTTGAGGCCCTGCCCGTAACGTTTTCCGGCATGTCCGGCGGCGCCATTATTGGCGGTCTGTTTTTCTTCCTCGCATTTATTGCGGCCCTCACCTCATCGATCAGCATGTTGATGATCCCGGCGGTGGTATTCGAAGAGTGGCGCGGCTGGTCGCGACGCCAGTCAGTTATGATCCTCGGCGGAATTGTCTGGCTTGTCGGCGTATCCAGCACGCAGATACCTCACCTCGCAGAGAACATCGACTTTGTGGTTGGCAATATCCTGCTGCCGCTTGGCGGCCTTCTCGGCGCGCTCTTTGTCGGCTGGGTCGTACCGCGCGAGATCATGCGCGATGAATTTCACAATGCCAGCGACCGGCTATTCGGCGTCTGGCGGTTTTTAATCCGTTACCTTGCGCCCATCGCCGTGGGCTCGATTTTGGTATTCGGATTGATGGGGTAAAGTTTTA
>BQJH01000195.1 GCA_021604605.1 Hyphococcus sp. | reverse complement strand
CTCATTACGCCCTCAAAAATCGCGCCAATATTCAGCCCGGCGAATCACTTTTCATACTTGGCGCCGCTGGCGGTGTTGGCGCCGCAGCGATTGAACTGGGCAAAGCTTTTGGCGTGCGCGTTGTCGCCGGCGTGTCATCGGACAGCAAAGCGGAATTCTGTAAGGAACTGGGCGCTGACGAAACCATTGTCTATCCGACCGGCGACCTCGATCGCGCCGCCCAAAAAGAGCTTTCCGGCCAGATCAAAGCCCTGTGCGGCGGTGAAGGCGCAAATATTGTCTACGACGCTGTTGGCGGCGCCTATGCGGAACCTTCCGTGCGCGCCTTAGCCTGGGAAGGGCGTTACCTTGTTGTCGGCTTTCCTGCTGGGATCCCTTCAATCCCGCTCAACCTCACGCTTCTTAAAAGCTGTCAGATCGTTGGCGTTTTCTGGGGGGCCTTCACGATGCGTAATCCGGGCTTGAACGCAGAGTATGTGAGTGAGCTTTTTGATTTTTATAAGGCCGGGAAAATCCGCCCCCGCGTCACGGCTTCTTTGCCGCTGGAAAAAGCAGCCGAAGCGCTCGATCTTTTGCAGACGCGAAAAGCTACTGGAAAAATCGTCTTGACGATGGAATAACCGTACACACAACATCAATCATTGGCCACAAGCCCTTCCCCTCTTACGTAAAATGAGTTTAACCTCAGCGTAGAAAAGCCGTGGGAGGGCAACCCCGACGATGCCTTCAACTTTAGTAGAGAGCGTCCCTTCGGGCGGCGCCCACGAAACAGATGTGATTATTATCGGCGCTGGACCGGTTGGTCTGTTTGCCGTGTTCGAATTGGGTCTTTTGGGCATTAAAGCCCATGTCATCGACATACTTGAGCATCCCGGCGGGCAATGTATTGAGCTTTATCCGGAAAAACCAATTCTAGATATTCCCGCGATCAAATCAATCTCCGGCGAAGATCTGACACGCCAATTGCTCGATCAGATTAAGCCCTTTGGCGCCACCTATCACCTGAATGAGATGGCGATCTCTGTTGAGAAAACACCTGCGAATAAATGGTGTGTAAAAACAGACATGGACACCAGCATTGAAGCGCCAGTGATTTGTATTGCAGCGGGGGGAGGATCGTTTCAGCCGAAAAAACCGCCCATTACCGGTGTTGATGCGTATGAAGACCAATCTGTTTTTTACGCCGTTCGACAGAGAGACAAGTTCAAAGGCAAGAACATTCTTATCGCAGGCGGCGGTGATTCGGCTTTGGACTGGACGCTAAACTTACAGCCCATTGCCAGCAAGCTTTCACTCATCCATCGGCGAGAAGAATTTCGCGGCGCCCCGGACAGCATCGAAAAAATGCGGGCGCTGCAAGCTGCAGGCGATATTGACGTTTACACAGCGCAAATCAAAAGCCTGAGTGGGGATAACGGCCAGATCACAGGCGTCAATGTCGAAACCAAAGATGGCGACGCATCAACTATTGAGTGCGATACCTTGCTCGCTTTTTACGGACTGACCATGAAGCTAGGGCCGATCGCAGATTTTGGGCTAAACTTTACAGAAAACCGCGTCGCTGTTGATACGGAAAAATTTGAAACATCAGCGCCCGGCATCTTTTGTATAGGCGACATGGCCCACTATCCGGGTAAATTAAAACTCATCTTGTCCGGCTTTCATGAAGCCGCTCTCATGGCGCACGGCGCTTTTCACTATGTCTTTCCTGATAAGAAACTGAAATTTCAACACACAACCTCCTCAAAAGACCTGCAGTCAACAATAGCGGGTCAATAAAAGTTTGAATGAAGGGGCATTAAACTCTAACATCCTACAGGACCAAGGAGGGGCATTCTCATGAACAAAAGACTTATAATTAGTATTGCAGTGCTTTCTATCGCTATACCAACAGCCGTGCTGGCGGATGCGCAATCGCGTAAAGCAGAGGAAATGTGTACTGGAAAAAAATCAAGTGAAGATTATCCGCGCTGGACTTTATTGACGAATACTTGCGCTGATAACAATGTCGATATTTGTTCTATAAAAAAGAAGAATGGTGATCTTGCTACCTACCAATGTACAGCAGCCGACCGAACCGTTAGCTCATCCGGCGGTAGTGGTGGAAAGAAAACGCCAAAACCTCAGCATGAAAATTAGCCGCCTATCCAAAGCAATTCTAAGAGGAATTAGCATGTGGCGGAGAAATAAGATCAACAGGCGTTATTCACTCGCCATTGCCCTTAGTCAAATTATACTGCTTTCCGCTTGCACTATTTCACAGAAAACGGAAACAGAACCAGATTCATTTTCTATCATCGTCATGGGTGACACGCCCTACGGCAAAGAAGACTTCGTAATGCTAGATAAAGCAGTACCGTTTATTAAGAACGGAGGTTTTCCTTTTGTCATTCATGTTGGCGACTATAAAGGCGGCGGTGCTGAGTGCACCGATGATCATGATCAACGTCATCTTGCGCTTATTGATGAGTTAGCACCGACGCCCGTTTATTATACACCCGGTGATAATGAGTGGGTGGATTGCGATCGGTTTGACAATCCTGCGACAGGCAAAAAATATTCCGATCTAGATCGCCTTGATACTGTGCGTGACCTTTTCTTTTCTGATCAGAAGGTTTCGCCAAACGCATTACCTGAGAATCTGAGCTGGACGTACAAGAATGTACAGTTTCTGACACTGCACGTAACCGGAACAAACAATGCTAGAGATTGGGTTGCGGGAGATCCTTTGGATCGCGCAGCTGCCGCCGTCGATCTCCGTGACAGGGCAAATCTGTTTCACTTGGAACAAGCGTTCGCACAGGCAAAAGCAGAAAACAATCATGCAGTAATTATCGCCATGCAAGCGGATATGACTGACATCGATGACAAGCCGGATCACATCATGTGTGAGGATGTGGCCCCAGATGATGATCACCCCTGTGATGCTTTTACAGACTTGCGCGCGGCCATACGAGATGCGGCCATCGAGTTCAAAAAACCCGTCCTCCTGATCCATGGTGACACCGCGCCTTTCACCTTGAACCAACATTTTGCAGGCGAAGAAGCGCCGAATTTATGGCGGCTGAACGCGGCAGGTGACGCTGGGGTTGGGCGCACAGGCCAGCCATATGGCACGCGCGACATCACCATCGTGACAATCGATCCCGCTGCCTCAATACCGTTTGCCGCCAGAGGCGCCCTTGCTGGCAAAGCGCCCAAATCACGCTGAAATCTCTTTAAATCAATAATTTCTTTAGGGCTTCAACTCATGGTAGGAGAACCAATACGCATGGGTAAAATCAAGGCCACCCCAAGACTATGAAGTTTACAACCGGAAAAGAGTTTCTTGAGTGGCCACAACGCGCCGTCACGATCATCGGCATGTCTGGCGTCGGCAAGACCTGGCTATCGGCAATGTTGCGTCGCCATGGATGGTTTCATTATTCCGTAGATTACCGCATCGGCACCCGCTATCTGGGCGAACATATCGCGGACAACTTCAAACGTGAAGCAATGAAGTCTCCTCTCCTGCGCAACATGCTGATGTCAGATTCTATCTCCATTGCGTCGAACCTGCGCTTTGAAGATTTATCACCGCTCTCAACATATCTTGGCGCGCCAGGCGCAGCGGATAAAGGCGGTCTCTCCTTTGCTGAGTTTAAAAAACGTCAGGCCTTGCATCGCGATGCAGAGATCAACGCAACCCGTGACATCGGCGCCTTCATCGACAAAGCCCATGATATTTATGGCTATGATCATTTTGTCTGCGACGCCAGCGGATCGGTTTGCGAGGTCGTTGATCCAAATGATGAGGATGATCCGGTGCTTACACGACTCGCGGAGAAAAGCCTGATCCTCTATATCCGTGAAAGCGATGACCATGCAAAAACATTAATCAAGCGGTTTCGGCAAAGCCCGAAACCAATGTACTATAATCCGTCCTTTCTGGATAAAAAATGGACAGAGTTCTTGCAGGAAAAAAACTATCAAGACGAAACGAGTGTAGACCCTGACGAGTTTGCTGTGTGGGGTTTTGGCGAGCTGATAAAAAAACGCCAGCCCGCCTATAAAGCCATTGGCGAAAACTGGGGCTACAGTGTTGACGCCGCTGAACTAGCCGCCGTTGAAGATGCACAAGGCTTTGTGCGACGCGTGGCTGATATAATTGATCGCGCATAGAATCTAGAGATTACCTGGCGCACAGACGGTTTCTGAAATGAGAACGTGGTCTTTGCGCGTCTGATTTTTCATGATAGCCTTTCCTGATTGGGGCAAATTAGGGGTGTATCATGGGTTTACTCACAAGAGTATTGGCGGCGCTTCCGCGCAACATGTTGTTTCCGGTCGTGGCGGTCATGGCAGGATGGTATGGCGGTGCAAAATATGGCGCACCGGACTATCTCCTAAATTCAATCGACGGCACAGTTAAACAAGGCATCGATATGATCGGTGGACTGATCGGTGGAGGTGAAAACCAACCTGCCGAAGACAACAGCGCAGAAGGTAATGGCGCCGGAACTGAAGGCGGATAACGCCCAGCCCTAAATGTGTTCACAATAGGGCGACGCTTGCGCCAGTTTCGCCGCAATTTCAGATCATTTGTTTCATCGTCCAACTCAGGCTGGGGCAAGCTTGGAGGACTAAATGAACCAAATCACAAAATCTCTCATTACACTTCTGGCGGGCGCTGGCATTTTTATGAGCGCACAAGCGGCGGCCGAATATCGGCCAGACTATTGTCCGCGAAGCCATGACCATCGCTCGCACAACACCAACTATTACGACTATTACGAACAAGACGATTACTACCGCGCAGGGGACTATCGTGGACGGCGTTCTGACAACCGATATGACCGCGGCTATGACGACTATTACCGACCACGCAGTAAAGTTGTGCACCGTCAAACCTACCGCACTCAATATCGCGCGCGCATTGTTCTCGTAGAAGAAATCTACTGGACGCGCAGTGGGCGCAAGCAACTTGTCTGCTCTGTACTCGCCAAGGGGCGCGAAGCGTATTACGTCCCCCAACGGCGAATGAGACGCATCGCCAATCGGGATTGTTCGCGGAACGCACGGATACAGTTCCTGTAATCAGGCAGAAACTCTTATCAGCATACCCCTCACGCAAGAGAAATGCGTGAGGGTTTTCCCTACTAATCTCGCTCAGTAAGCGACTCCGAAAATTGCTTTATCACCTATTAGGTCGCGATTTCTTATTTTTCGTAGAAGATAATCTCGCTTCCGGTCTGTCTCAGCTAATGTCCATGCTTTTTCAATCCCAAAAGCCACTAGCTGGTCATCAGTTCCGGCAAGACCGGACGTGTTGGAATAGCGCAAATATAGATCAAGGCCGAAAAGGGATTTGAAGATGCTAACGCCATAGTCAATATACTCGTCGTTGAATTGTTCACGTTCAAATTCACTGACGCCAACATCAGCACTAATGGAGAAACCGTCTCCTAAGGGTATTTTTATACGACTGGTTACATATAATGACTCGCCCGTCTCGCCGAAGACATTGGGCGCATAATATACCCGCGACCTCAAATTTACCTTGCCAATATCACGTGACAAGCTCCCGAAACTTTC
>BQJH01000194.1 GCA_021604605.1 Hyphococcus sp. | reverse complement strand
AGCCCATCGCCGTCTTGGCGCTCATGATCCGTCTGAATTGTCAGCCGGCTGGGTCGCTTATGCAGCGCTCGTCGCTTCTGACACGCCTGAGTTTGCCGCCGCGCTCAAGAAGGAAGTCAAAAAGAAGAAAAGCCGGAATGGCCTGGGCGGGAAAGCCGGTCTTTTATCCAATCTCGCGCAGGACCCGACTTACGCCCGAAAACTCGACGGGTCTAAAGAGGCGATGAAATCTGTGCTGGCGATGACCATGCAGGATGGCGCGCGGATTACAGCGCTCGGCGAAGCTTTTAAAGCACAAGCCTATGCCATGCAGAAAACCGCCTGGGGCAAAAAGCGGATATCCTCCAGTCAGGAGCGGATTCGCGAAGCCTCTGCTTATGAAAACAAACGCGGCGAACCGGTGATGCCGACCCTAGCCCGCACCAGCGACGGCGGCGTGATGGCCCCATCTCTTGCCAGCGCCAACACAAACTGGAGCGCAGACTGGGGCGAGAGCGCACCGGCAGGCCACATGAGCGAGGCCAATGCGCAAGTGATTATGGACCGGGTCTTGAACCTTGCGGCGCGTTATTCAACCGGATCGCTGAACTCAAAAATCGTCAGCGTATACGCCAAGAACAATAAATCCGATCGGTGTCTTTCTATGGCGAAACTGACCCTCGACCAATGCATCGCTGCAACACGCACGCCATATGAAGAAGCGTTTTGCCTCGGCGAACATGCGCTCAATGATGTCGCCTCCTGCACGGGCTGGGTCGCGGGCGCGGACGCCAGTTAAATAAAATTCCAGCGTATCGTTCCTAAACACCGCTGAAACGGAAAAGCCGTCCTCTTTCCAGAGGGCGGCTTTTTTGTCGCGCAGATTTTTTAATGGCTTATCCGGGCTTCTTCATGGTCATGAGTTGCACCGCATTGGTCTCGCCATTGGGGATGATCGCGAAGGTCGCCATGCGGCCGTCTTTTTCGAAGCCGGCCCTGGCCATTGCGGCTGCGGGCGCACCATCGGAGATTTCAGACCATCCGTTTGCTGTCATGCTCTTGCGTACTGTGGCAAGGATTGTATCCGCGTCATCATTGCTGAGCGCCTGAATTGAAAAGCCGCTCACGCCGGGCACTGGCGCACTGGCCATAACATTCCAGTCTGACGGGATCACGATATCCTCAGGAAAGCCGTCCGGCAGGCTGACGTTATTACCAACGACAGTGTTCCCATGTTTGAGTTCAACGGTTTCGACATCGCCCTTATCGTCAACAGTGACGTCCGCATCAATGCCGTGTTTTGCTGCTTCTTTTTCTATTTGTGCTTCGCGGCTTGCCGCGTCATCTTTGCCGCCGCCGCAACTCGCCAACAATGTTGCGGCCGCCGCTACAGCGATGCTTGTTCCCACAATCTTCATAACAACAATTCCTCTGTTCAGTCTTCAACACCAAAAAATCAAAATGCTTATTCCGTTACCGTAAATTTGTCGCGCGCCAGCACTTGGTGCTGGAGGCCAGTGACGTAGCGGGCTTCATACTCACCCGGCTTTTTTGTCGCCTTAAACCCGCCGCGCACCGTGCCGACGGTTTCACCTTCCTTGGCGATGAAGCCGTAATTGGCGCTCCATTGCCACATCTTGTTATCTGGCGTGTCAGCGGGGCAGATGATAATCCGGTCGCCGCTAAACGCGTCGCCGGAATATTTCACCTCAAAATTTGTCCCCGCCTTGACGCTCACCGGCGCATCGACGCTCGCTTCCGCTTGTGTGATGGTGATCGGCTTACGGGCGATAACGCGCGCACCCGGATTAATGAAATAAGCAAGTTCATAATCGCCCGCGACCGCCGGGACGCGGATTTGGAAACTGCCATCCTCCTGCCGGATGCGGTTAAGCCCAGAGCGGGCGACCGAGTTACTTTTCTCGGCGCCAACCTCGACCACCGAAAGCATATCATTCTCCCACTCGTCAGGGCTCTCGATTGCAACACTGATGGTTGAGCCGCCCACGGCCGTAACGGGTCCATCGATCGCCGCCGTCACGTCAACGACTTTTACCGGCTGGCTCGCCTGCACTACATGCTGCATCCCACCATAAAGTGTGTAGCCATTGGCCAGCACATAGCGAACCTCATAATCGCCCGGCTCTGACGGCGCGGCAAACTCTGTCGGCTCCCCCTCGACCAGCCGAGGTCTGCCGCCAGCAGGCGTAAACGCTTTTTCAAGACCGGCCTTTTCTATCGTGATGAAATCACCCGGCGTCAGCGGACCCGTCCACTCGGTTGTGAAGGTGCTTGCCGCAGAAATCTCCGTCGGCGCTGATACCGTATAGACGCTGTCCGTAACGGTGATGCGTTTGCGCGCAAGAATGAGACGCGGCTGCGCCAACACGTATCGCACTTCATACTCACCAGCGAGCGATGGCCCACCCACTGAAACGATCGCTTTATCATCCTGGTCAAAATCACCGTCACCATCCGTATCAAGACTAGTGACTGTGGCGCCGTCTTTTTCCGCTGCTTTTTTGTACGCATCGCGCGCCTTTTGCGCAGGACTGCCATAGATAGTCTCGCGCGGTCCATCATCAAGCGCATTGACCTGCACAAAAGCCCCCAGGCTGTCTGGACCTGTCCAGGTAACATCAAACGGGATACCTTCCGCCGTTTCCGTCGGCGCATCAATCGTTACCGGAATGCCGAGATCAACCGGCACAGTAATAACTTTTGGCTGTTGCGCGGCGACGGAAAATTCCATGCTTCCGGTTTTCGCGGCCCCGCCATCCGGTTGTCCTTTGCGCCAACCCGTCCACACGGCTTCTGCGAGATAGTCGCCGGGGAGAATTTCAGTCGTGGCCGAACCGCCATTTTCAGTGGTGAAGACCGGCTCGCCGCCTGCCGCTGGCGTCACCTTCCAGGAAAGGTCCGACTGGATTTGCGGACCTCCGGCAAGGATTGTCGCTTTGAGAGCCAGCGTTGACGGAACCGGCGCGCCTTCTCCTTCTGAAGGGGCCGCCGCGCCCTCGACAGCAGCGACTTCGCCGAGCGCTTCAGTTAATTCGTCTGCATTATCCGCGGCCAAAAATTGACCGCCGGTTTCATCCGCGATGCACTGCAGGCCTTTGCGCTCTTCCACCGTGACGTCAAAGCCGACAACATGCACGGTAAAATCAAGACCGTTCTCTTCCAGGGTTTTTGCCAGGGCGCACGGATCAGCGCTGCAAGTCTCCAGCCCATCAGACACAAGAATAACCGTCGCAGCATTTTTCTTGTAGTTCAGCTCATTGGCCGCATGCTCAACAGACTTTGTCAGCGGTGTTTTGCCGGTCGGCGTCAGGCCACGCAGCGCAGTGATCACTTTGTCCCGGTCGCCGCCAACATTCGCCAATGTTTGAATGTCGCTGCAATCGCCCTTCTTGCGATGACCATAAGCAACAAAACCTAGCCGTTGTTCCGCAGGCAGACTTCTGACCAGACCTTCTACAACATCCTTTGCGATGACGATCTTGTTGACGCCGTCAATCTGACCCCACATGGAGCCCGACGCATCAAGAATTAAAATGGCGTCTTTTGGTGTTGAACTTTCGTCCTGTGCATTCGCTTGAACGCAAATCAGCATGAGTGAAAGGACCGCCGCGAAGGCGTTTTTAAAGGACAATATCATGAAGGCTCCCCGGTCTGTTATGCGTCCCATAATTATGAGTGGTTTGGTATCTGTAGGCAAGCTTAAGAGTATGCGACCCCCTCGCCAGCCAAGCGAAATTCATCTATGATGCGCAGCTTGATCAGGCGTGCTCGCAGGGCAATTTTCATGACAGTATCTGCTCGGGCGTTGACGTGTGTTGCTGCATTTTGGATATTTTTCTGCGCAAATATGCCATCGTCTCAAGCCCAGACTTTGTCGAGCAGCGCCCGCTCAACTGCACTGCTGGAAGCAATGGCAGCACGCGGTCTTGACTGTGCGCTTCTAAAGCCATGGGAAGCTGCCGCGATTCGCGCGCAAGCGCTGGAACCAGCACACCGTTGGGATACGGAGGAACGCGCGGGCGCAATCGCAGAAGTAAAAAACAAAAGCAGCGAGATGGCGTGCGATGATGGAACCATGACGACATGGATCAACGCCGCCCGGCGCGGTTTTGATTCGGAGTTCCTACCGCCTTACCTTGTAATCTACCGTACGCTTGCCGAGCATGACGCGCGCCCGCAGGTTTTTGACGCCACGAGCCTGCGCCTTGATTACGCGCCAGCGATTGAGGCGATCAACAAAAAGCTCGCCGCCCTGGAAGCCGCCGGCGCCGTGCCGGATGGCGGACAGCCCTGGCCGGACTTTATTGCGCGCACGGAAAAAGGCGCCGAGACAATTTTAGAGGCGCTTGCCGGTGAAGGCGAAAACGAACGCTACACGCCCGACCGCGCCGCCGCCTTTATCGCGCAGACGGCGCTAATCACGGAATTATGGCTGCAGGATAGTTTGCAGGCATCACCGAAATAAAAGCCCGCACTGTTATTTTCCAAATAGACTTTTTTGTGATCGCTAACTTTTCTTCCTGGCGCGTTGCTTTCGTTTTTTCAGCTTGTGCCCAACGGCAGCGATCGCCTCGATTGCCGGCAGTAACTCACGTCCATGGGCAGTGAGCGAATATTCCACTGACGGCGGGGATGTCGGCTTGACCTCCCGGCTCACAACGCCGTTCTCTTCCAACTCTTTCAATCTCGCAGCCAGCATCTTCGCAGAAATACGCGGAATATCGCCGCGCAACTCACTGAAGCGACGAGCGCCAGCCCCCAAATTCCACAATATATTCGGCGTCCAGGTTCCGCCGATAATGCTGAGACACTCCGACAAGGGGCAATCATAAGGCGCCGGTGCGCTCAGATTTTTCCGCACTTTCAAGGCCATACGTTTCACCAAGTAACCAGTTAGAAACTTTATAATTTAGTTTCTATATAATATCTAGTTTACAAAGGTAACCCTGATGCATAAATCAGCGTCCTCATTCGCAAATGAATTGAAGGACCCCACAGATGAAACTTTATTAT
The DNA here is from genome assembly GCA_021604605.1 of Hyphococcus sp. Classification (GTDB taxonomy): domain Bacteria; phylum Pseudomonadota; class Alphaproteobacteria; order Caulobacterales; family Parvularculaceae; genus Hyphococcus. Next base: position 579 of record BQJH01000194.1, on the reverse strand, counting down.
AAACCCGGCGCATGCTCCCTCGCCTCTCATATTACGCTGCGTGAAACCGGCGCGGATTTTTCACTCGAAAAAGTCGACACCAAAGAAAAGAAGACCGAAAGCGGTGAAGATTATTTGACGGTCAACCCAAATGGGTACGTGCCGGCGTTACGGCTAGAAAGCGGCGACATCATCACCGAAGGCCCAGCGGTCTTACAATATATTGCGGACCAGAAGCCGGACGCGAACCTGGCGCCGCCCGCGGGCACGCTTGAGCGCGCTCGCGTACAACAATATCTAAACTTTGTCGGTTCCGAACTTCATAACGCTTTTTCTCCTTTCTTTGGCAGGGAGCAAGACGATACCGCGCGTAAGAAGACTGAAAAAGGCGTTGCAAGGCGCATGGCCTATATCGAAAACGTGCTTTCGGATGGGCGAAACTATCTTACTGGCGATCAGTTCACTGTTGCTGACGCGTATCTCTTTGTCGTCGCGAACTGGTCAAATTTTGTTGGGGTTGATCTCAACCAATGGCCGCACACAGCAAAATTTGTCGCGCGCGTCGCTGAAAGGCCCGCCACACAAGCGGCCCTGCGTGCA